>WQRI01000004.1 GCA_009786825.1 Bacillota bacterium | reverse complement strand
TAGTGTCACATTAGTTAATGGGTTAGTTGGATGAACTATTACTGCAACTCTATCGTATGCTACTGTGAAAACATTTACAGGATTAGTTTCTGGGAAGTTAAGTGAAGCTGCTGCAGAGTGAGCACCTATTACGTTACCATGGTTACCTGCACCTGGAGTGCCTGTAGTCCAAGTTAAAGCGTGACCTGAAGAAGTCATATCTAACTGGAAATCTCCTGCAACTGCCCAAGGCACTATTCTTATATACTCCGCAATTAAAGCCGCCATCAAAGCCGCAACAGATGAAGAACCTCTAGCAAGAACTTGCGGTGCTCCAGACGGGCGAGCTGTGTGAGCAGAAACAAAAGGTTCGTCCTCTATAGCTCCATCTGGTAATGGAGTTTGATTAACATTAGAAACGATAGCCTGAGCCTCTGGGCTCTTAGTGAAGTTAATAAAGTCAGTAAGAATTGGGTTCTGAGTTACTTCATTGTTATAAACTAAAACAAATGGGCGGAATAGTGGATTTTCTGCACTGTCTGCTATTGCGCCATCTACAGTAACTGCCCTAACAGTAGCATTTAAGTTTGCTATGCCTACATAACCTATTGCATTCGGGCTATTTGCAACAGTAGTCATCATACCAGATGTAGAATGAGAGAAGTTCATAATACCAGGAAGAGCATTACCTAAGCCCGGCTGACCATCTATAGTTGCTGTAGTTGCAGCTTGCCACCTAGCAAACGAAACCCCAGCGCCACTCGTAATGTTTCCATCAAAAGCAGCCCTAGTACCAGAACCTGCCTCCCTAGAGATAGGTATAATCCTAGCTTCTTTATTAAAAGGTGCTGCTAGCCCACCATTGTCGTCGCCACAAGCCGCTAGTAAGAATGCTGTTGCAGCGAATACTGCTACTAAAAGCATTGAACTAAATAATTTAAATCTTTTTTTCATAATTTGTTTGGTTTTTTATACTGTTATATTTTTTTGATTATTTTAACAGTATTTATCTCCTTTAAAATTTTATACGTACTTTACGTATATTTGGTAGTTAAACCATACAAATTATAACACAGGTCTGCTTGCCTTGTCCGTAAGAAACAGTAAAGTTTTGTAAAGAATTGGTAAAGTTATTCAGATTACAAATTACAAATTACAATGTACAAATATTTCACTCATAGTAGATATTACTTTTAAGCAGTCTGCAAGTTGTGCCTTACGAAATTTGACTAATTTGCGGTTACAAATTTGAGCCGTTCGAAAGCAAAGCATTTAAAGCTTTCAACATTTGTAATTTGTACATTGTAATTTGTAATTTACTAAAACTCTATTGTAATCTGTGTGCCTACATTCTCTTCCGAGTTTATTGTATAAGCCGCGCCGTACAAATTACAGATGTGCTTAACAATTGCTAAGCCTAGCCCCGTGCCGCCCTCTTGGCGCGAGCGCCCTTTGTCTGTTCTGTAAAAGCGCTCGAATACTCTTTTTTGGTGCTTCTTTTCTATACCTATGCCGTTGTCTTTTACAATTATTTGCGGCCTGCCCTTATTGTTTTTTACAGTAATTTCTACTAGCCCGCCGTTGTTTGTATACTTTATAGAGTTGTCCACCAAATTTGATATAAGTTCTACTATTTTTTCTTTGTTGGCTTTAAGTGTGACTGGCTCTAAGTTTGTAACAAGTTTTATGTTTTTGCTTTCTGCTTTTGGCGCGTGAGTCTCGCAAATCTCCATTGCAATTTGCTTTAAACAAAGCGTCTCTTTTGGAAACTCTACCATCTCTTCAAGTTCACTAATAAGTAGCATATCGCTAATAAGCGCTAGCATTCTAAGCGCTTGCTTATAAATTGCATCTACAAACTCTTCTTTGTACGCCTTTTCTTTTTTTAAAATCTCTGCATAGCCCAATATAGAAGTAAGCGGCGTATTAAGTTCGTGAGATGCATTAATAAAAAAGTCTTGCTTCTCTTTTTGAAGTTTCTCTTTTTCTTTTTGCGTTTTTTCTAATTTTTCTACCTGACTTTTTTCTATCTGCTTTTTTTTCATAATCTACCCTTTAATATTTTCAAACTAGCCTAAACCTTTTATTGCACCCACCCAAAAAATCTTTACCGCGCAAGCGGTGTAACAATTCTGAATTCATAATTCTAAATTAATCATTCACAATTCACAATTATTCATTATTGCGAAGCAATATATACCCAACACCCCTTATAGACTGTATTGCACTACTCGCCTCGCCCAATTTCCCCCTTAGGTTTTTCATATGTATATCTACTGTGCGCGTCTCGCCAAAATACTCGTCCCCCCAAACCTTTTTAAATATAACCTCGCGCTCTACCACAACCCCAACACTTTGCATTAAAAACTTTAGCAACTCAAACTCTTTTAGCGTAAGCGGCACAAGCCTACCACTAACACTAACACTTCTAGTGTCTAGACAAAGCACAATATCATTAACCTCTAGTTTGCCGCTTTTTATACCCACACCGCTAGACTTATCCTTTTTGCGAAGGCTTGCCCGTATGCGCGCCATAAGTTCTAACACAGAAAAAGGCTTAGTAATATAGTCGTCTGCGCCCGCATCAAGCCCCTTAATTCTGTTTATCTCGGTTACTTTTGCCGTTAGTAAAATTATGTGTGGCTCGCCGCCTTGCTCGCGCTCTCTTATTTTTTTAAGCGCAGTTATGCCGTCTGTGCCGGGCATCATAATGTCTAGCAATATTAAATCGGGCATTTGTTTTTCACACTCACGTAAAAGTAAGTCTGCATTAGAAAACGCCTTAATATCATAACCCTCAGAGCTTGCCGCATAAACGATAAGTTCTCTAATAGTGTCATCATCTTCCGCTAAATAAATTAATCTTTGCATAACTTTATTTTATCACAAAAATTTAAAAAAGCAACCATATACGGTTGTTTTTTTAAAACTTTACCAAATCTTAACACTACACCCGCTTAGCAATAATTTCTATGACAAAATACAGCAAATAGATTTTAATAAGCCCGCACAATTACTACAACAACTTTTGCGCACATTTTTGCGCAGACTTTTGCAATTTTTTAAGCGCTTGCGCTTTTTACAATGGTCTGTCCACTCGCCTACGCTACCACTCTCGTACGCAAAAACCCAGTTGCTCTCAACTGTATTACGCTCGCCACAAATATAAAACTCTATAACCGCTTTGTTTGTAATAGGTTTTGTCACATAAATAAAATATGCAGTAACATAAATTTATGCCACCGCATATGCTAAAAAAGTAACAACACAAAACATTAGGAGTAGAATAAATGGCAGAGACAATACTAAACCAATCTGGCTTAAACTTTGAGATTTGTGAAGACCAAATGGTTGTTTTAAGCAACGAAGTAGAAGCCACAGAACTCGTTATTATCGTAACCAAAACGCAAAGTTGCCCTTATTTTGTTGTGGGCGGCACAATTACTTACTGTACAACAATAGAAAACCAAAGCGAGATTCCGCTAGAAGATTTGAAGTGGTTCGACAATCTAGACCAAAGGCTAACCTACGTAGAAGATAGTTTTTTAGTAGACGGCACACAGCAAACCCCAACCATAGATGGTCAGGAATTAAGTTTTAACATAGACACAATTGATATTAACCAAACAATTACTATCTGCTTTAAAGTGCAGGTTGGTGCTACTGTTTAGAAGGGCTTTACTTAGAAAATCTTTTCTTTAGTGCCAACCCACTTAAAAAATGTGAGGACATAACTTTGAGTAAAATTGTAAATCAATCTGGCGTAGTGTTTTGCTGCCCTAACAGAAACAGAATGCCAATTTTAGAATTGTTTATAGGGGCTATCGGCACTAACGGAAGCAGCAACGAAGAAGACGGCATTTTTTTAAGAATCGCCAACCCAAAGTCTGTAAAGGCGGGCGATGTGGTTTATGCAAGGCACAGAACTGCCCGCTCTACCACGTCTAGAAGCACAAACACAAGGCTGTTCAGCACTAGGCTTATGCGAACTATAAATGGTCAGGGGCTTATGGACGGCATTTGTCCGTGGTGGGATAACTTCAAGCCTATTACTGCCCTGCACACATTGTCTGAGACATCAGACAACGGCAACACTTACAGTTGGGTAAAAATTTTAGATACTTCCACGTTTAACGCGTGCATTCGAAAAAAGGTGGGCAGGTTTTACTGGGCTGGAAATCATCAACTAAGGTCTATCTACGACGACACATCTCGCTCTCATATGCTAACTTCTGGCAGGTTTTACAACTTTACCGCTTTTGAGTATGGCTTGTTTAGGAAGGGTCAAATAATTGCAACGTCTAACAAATACTTGCTCTCAGCATACGGATATCAGCATAACGACAACTATTACCACCGCGTAAATTGGCGCGAGATAGATACGCCGAAATGAATAATGAATAGTGAATAATGAATAATTGTTGTACCCATTAAATGCTTTTGCTTTTGAACAGTCTACGATAGTAAACAAATCGATGCGGTTCTACAATTCAATAAAGCGGCTTGGCTGTATTTTCCACCGAGTGCTAACGCACTTAGTGAAATTCGCTGAAGAGTGCTAACGCACTTATCTGCGCTAACAGTCGAGCCGCTTTTTGTTTTTCTCTTTTCAAAGTAGCAAATTGTTTGTCTCGGGGACGGCTGTAAGTGACACGAAACGAAGCGAAGTGCCTGTAAGGTGGCAAAAACTTGCTTTTTGCCATCAATTACACCGTCCCCGTGACACACCGCTAAAACCTAAACAATCTCGCTAAAAAATCTTATGCGCCCCGTAAAAATTTTATAAAGTTGTAGTGTGGTAATATTATCTAGCGCTTTATTATTTGCATTAACTACAACAACAAGTGTGTCTAGCGCTAGCGTAAAGTTGGTGGCTTTAGAGGCTTCCGCACTAGTCAAATTTCTGCTAGCAACACCTATAATATTACTAGCCCCACCACTTACAGCACCGCCTACAGCACCACCTACAGCACCGCTCACAGCCTTAATCCCTGCAGAACTTCCCATCGCGTTAATATAAAAGTTATGCGCGCCCAAAGGGTTTTTGGGGTGCGCCCTATTGTACAGCGTTTTGTAATTATATATCAAAACGCCCATAAGCCGCTCTACAGAACTAGAGCCTACAATTGTAACAACATCGCGCTTAGATAGCGGGGTCGTAGGCGGCACGTAAGGCAAACCGCTAAGTGTAGGAATATATCCCGCCCTGCAAATAATTTGTGTCGCGGTGGCAGACTTTAAAAAAAACAAAAAGTCGCGCGCGTTAGCACTTAAATTATTCGGCACAACAACGTTAAATGGTCGGCGAAAACTGTAATCGCTGTCCACCGGTGTCAACCCATCTATACTAAGCATTCGCAAATTATCCACCTGCGCTTTAGACATATACGCAATAGCATTAGCATTTCGCGCCACCCTGTCCACCACAAGCCCCGTCCCATTAAGCACAAGCGCCCTGTAATGCAAAGCCAAACTGCTTTGCTCGCCACGTGCTTGTATATAGTTTGTCTGTGTATTGTTTGTTTGTGTATTGTTTGTTTGTGTATTGTTTGTTTGTGTATTGTTTGTTTGTGTATTGTTTGTTTGTAGCCCTGTTTGTGTAAGCCCTACACTACTAAGCACAAAACTATCAAACGCATCTCGCGTCCCGCTTCCACTCTCGCGCGATACAACCAAAATCTGTCGCTCACCACTACAACCCGCAAGCCCAACCAAAAAAACCAAAGCCCCAAACATCAAAACAAAACCCCAAACAACACCCCTAAAAAAACTACGTCTCATTATACCACCCCACAAATTACTACAACCCCACACCCTTTTTCATATCACTAATCTATTAAAATCCACCAAAAAAAATACAAACATTCAATCAATTAGTTGACTTTTCAAAAAAACTCTGCTAAACTATATAAGTTAAGTTTATATAGGTTAACTTTACACAAGCCTTGTCCGCTAACACAACAACACTTTTTATAGTCAAATCACTTCACCTAAAAAAATAGGCTATAAATGCCAAGTCAAAACAATAACCCACAAACCACCAAGTTTAAAAACATCAACTTAACAAAAAAATACGGAGCTGTACTCAAGTCTGGTCGAAGAGGCACCCCTGCTAAGGGTGTAGGTGTGAAAGCACGCGAGGGTTCGAATCCCTCCAGCTCCGCCAAGTGATAGCCATACGAACCCACGTGGTCAAATGGCAACAAAAGAGTGTTCGTACATACTAGCACTCTCTCCGCCACACAGAATTGCGTTTGAACACTCGCCTTGAAATGCATTACATTTTGTAAATGGCAGCGGGGATAGTGTTCAAAACAATTCAACTAACACAAATAAAGTCTTACCGCTATCTAACTCAATAAATGGATAGCAAAGGCAATTTTGCAAAATGAGCAAAAAAGGACTGTAACTAAGCAATACTTTTATTACAGCCCTTTTTTATTTATATCGAATCCTTTTCTTATTTAAAACTTTTTAAAGATTCTTCTGTGCTAGAAAATAATTGTTCGTGTCTTGTTTCAGCTATTGCTTTATTAAACTCGAATATCTCCCTTCCACTCATCGTGTTTATCTTATTGTATTTATACACTCGGTTTACTACTCCTTTTTCTTCAATTAAAATAGCATATTGTGGTGATATCGGAAAATATATTTTTCCTGTCAGACCCTCAAAACCTTTTCCAATAGTGTTTTGACTCTTATATATAACAACGGGTGAATCACTTGTTAAAAGTGGTTGAACTCCATAATTTAAATTTTGAAGCAAATAAATATTTCTATTCTTATTATGACTTATCAAACTATGTGTTACTACTGGTATCATTACTTTATACACCGCCTCCATATTAATATTATTGTCGGGATTGTGTCCTATTTCTTTAGCCTTTAAAACTATTTTCGCATAATTATCCTTTAAAATTGGCAAGTACATATCTTTTGCCTTCTTTGTACGCATAAATTGGCTCCAAACATACTTGTACAAAAATTCCATTTTACTATTACTTCTAAGAGTTTTTAAATAGCCTTTTCTTAAATCTAACATAATCGGTGCTGCCTCTAACTCTATTTTCTGATACCAATTTTCAATTGAATTAGCATAAGCCGTTTTCTTATTTTCTTGCAACTTTTCACCAGTTAATGTTATACTTAAATCATTAGCCTGCTCTAGTTGACTAGCGTTCAATGAATCGAATCTTGCTAATAATTTACAAAAATCGACCCAATCGCCTGCAAAAGTTTTCGCACTATTGTTTAAAATATATGCATCGCGCGAATAAAATAAAAATTCATATTCTGCCTGCCCAAATGGCTCAAAACTATAAAAATATTTTTTTCGTGCTATGCTACTAATATTTCTATTTTCAACTTTACCTTTATACAACCAAAAAACACTGCCTTTTTTGGACAAACCGTTACACCAACCTTTTAAATAAAATGCAGGGACATAGTGATTTTCTTTTTTGATACTCATTATTTTCATACTCCAATTATCACTTAGGTAACATTATATCATTTTTTAACAAAGAACACAAGTGTAAGCTAGATTAAAAAAAGCCAAAACAATAAATCGCCAAGGTAAAAATCCCACCCACCCCCTAGGGGATAGGTGGATACACAAACGCTCTACTTCTATCCAAAGAATACCAACAACTCAACATTTGACAGAGCCTTTTATTTATCACAAAGGTTTTTTCTATAGTCGCTATATTAACCGCGATGCTTGTGGTTTTCCATTCTTAACCGTCTAGCTCGCAAAGTTTCGTCCTCATACTTAAAATATGCTGTTCCTGCTATATTAGTAGCATAAAGTTTCCTCTCTTTCAAAAGCTTTTTTGCAGTAGCAGTTAAAGATAAAACCTCACCTTTGTACATAATTTTATTTCCCTCAACAACTTTAACCGTAACATTTTTGTCTTTAGTAAATGTCAATATCGCGCCAATAGGTATATCCAACATTTCAAATGTTGACCTTTCGCGCCTCCCCTCAGACCCATCATATCTAGCATCACTTTCTACTTCCTCTTCCACTTCCTCAACCGCTTCTTCGGTCACATCTACAAGTCCCAAACCCTTTAGCGTATCCATCCACTCAACCGCTGTAGTTAAACAAACTATATAAAAAAACTCTGTACGCCTACCCGTTGCAGTTTGATGTCTGAAATTTGCATAAGTTTTATGAAATAATTCTTCTATTTTTTTAGGGTCTGCGCATTCATATTCTCTAACAATTTCGTAGTCTTCCGGTACATTGGAAGCCGTCAGGCCTCTCTTTTCTGTACTATCCTTACTTGTTCGCCCAATTTTAAACAAATGTGGGAATGCTGGATTTGTAACTAAATATACTCTTCCTTTTTTCATAATTATACTCCTGAAAGGCTCTTGATTTTAACCAACATCGATTTTACTTGTTTAGGTGTTTGGTTGCTTCTCTTATGGTTAGTTTTGCCATATTGTTTTGGTTGGCGGTTATGAATTGGCGAACCCAGTTTGGATTTGTTTTGGCGTATTCTCTAAGCGCCCAGCCGATTGCTTTATTTATGAAAAAGGCTTGGTTTTGCTCTTTATTTAATCCGTCAGTTGATGGGCTGCTTCGCTCTTTTTCGCCGAGATTGTTCTTTATAATTGTGGCTAGTAACTCGGTGTCGGTTTTGGCTTTTAGCGATAGTTGGTGTTGTATTGCGATTCTCCTTATCCAAAAGTCTTCGTCTTTGCTCCACTCTAACATTATTTGTTTGACACTCTCGTCGCGCTGGCTAAGGTGTCCAAGCAGCGTGCAAAGCCCGTCGATTGTATCCCACCATTGTTTTTGCTTTGCGAGTTTTTTAATTTTTGGAATGTCTACCTTTGTTAGTTGCTGTTTTCGCGTGTGCAAATACCAAACGGCAATGTACTGAAACTCGCGCATTGGCTCATTCCAACAATCCGTTAAAAACCCCCAATCTATCGGTTGCTGTGACGCCTCTTTAGAAAACAATACGGCAAACAACTTGTCGCGCTCGCCCGCACGCACGCCATAGTGCGAAAACAAATTACGCATATACTTTTTGTCTCGCTCGCCTCTCTCTTCATCTGCATTCTGCTCAAAAATTTCTTTAATCTGCTGTAAATTCATAAGTCTCCAAATTGTTTTTTTAGCACCTACTCATTTTTCCAAGATTTTTTCTTTCCTAATTTTTTTTCTTCGCCTAAATATATAGCATCTTTACTGTCCATAAAGCGCCATTTCAGCCTATTGGCTACAACGAATATACTAGTATTTGCTATGTCATTAAGCGTCTCTGTAATTGACAGTTCGCTGTTCTCTATAAATATAATTCTATTTTCGACTATGCTCTTTCCAAGGATTGAATTTTTTGGACCTTCTTTAACTGATATAAAACAATCGTAGAATGGTTCAAACTTTTGCCCTGATAAATTAAGCCTTTCAAGCCCTGAAAACCTTAATTCTAATATAGGCTCTATCCAACAACTATCAAAACACAATGTTATATGCGAATCTTCCCTGTCGTAGATTGCATTATTATAGTCAATATGCACTAAATAAGCATCGTGCAAATGCATAAATTTTTCTAGCAAAAAATCAGCGTCTGCTTGATGCTCAATTTCAAACCAGACCCCACGTTCGACGCCCTCTGCACGCCACCACTTTTTCATTGAATCTTTTTGTTCTTCTGTCCAACCCATATAATTTAAATACGTAAAGGCCATTTGCTCGTGAAAATTCTAGATTTGCTGCTCTCATACCTTTAATGCTTTTATAGTCTAATTTCAACTACTTAGGCTTTTTGCCTTCTAGTAGTTGATAAGTTCTATGAATTGTTTCTAGAAAATCTTTTTCCACTTGAGTTAATTCGTCTTTCGTTTTTTGTTTGTATTTTGCATATTCTGTTTCTGCTTTTTCTGTTGCATCTTCGTGACTTACCTTGCCCGCACCTTTTAACACTGGCATTTTTTGGTATACAATAAATCTTTCCAATTCTTTTGCCCAGTCCGCCATATGCATAATCTCTTGCCTTATTGCTTTTCTTTCTGCTATATCCAAATACGCAGAAACTGTCAAATTTAAATCAACTATTTCCGACTCGGTCAAATAATTTTTAGAAACTGTAACCTCGTGCTTTTTAGGCTTATCTCCCTTAAATGCCTTGAGTCCCATAAAGGGTAGTTCTGCATTTGCCCGACTTGATATTAATTCCGCCGCTGTTTTTTCACTAACCGCGAACAGCAGTTTGTTTTGCATCTTTTTGAAAAACTCTATTGCTATCTCGCTTTTGCTATCGTAGTCAACACTTGTTGCGAATAAGTCTAGTACTTGCCTATAAAAAACTTTTTCACTAGAGCGAATGTCTCTAATTCGGCTAAGTAACTCTTTAAAGTATGTACCACCACCTGCATTTTTTAAAAGTTCATCATTTATAGCAAAGCCCTTTCGCATATATTCTTTAAGTACAGAACTTGCCCACTTTCTAAAATGTATGCCCCTGTTAGACTTTACACGATAACCAACCGCCAAAATCATATCCAAATTAAATAATTTAGGAGGTCTATGTTTAAGACTTCCGTCGGGATTTCCGACCGAAGTCTTAACTTCACTTTCTTCTAATTCCCCATCCGCAAAGATATTATTTATGTGTTCTGTTATTGTGCTACGGCTCTTTTGAAAAAGTTCTGCTATTTTATCCTGTGTAAGCCAAACTGTGTCGCCGTCAAAAACAACTTCGATTTTTGTTTGACCATCTTCAGTTTGAAATATAATTATTTCGCTTTTATACATAGTTATTTCCTATATTCTTGTATTGTTTAAAAACTTTTCCTTCGCTTCTGAATTCATAAAACAGCACCCTTTGCTTTTAATACTAAGACCCTTGTGAAAACGCGTTAATACCTACAGCTAGTTAAAATTTCTGCCTTAACGTATCCCTTAAATTTAACTTCTGCTTTGATATCTGCTGTTTTAAAACTTATTGAATGATCTCCCAAATGCCTCTTGAGCTCATGTCTAAACCATACGTGTTTTCTTGTCTGCTTGCAGGCTTCATTCTTTTTTCTCTTCGCAATTTGGTTGCCGCCCAGCGTATATCGTAATTCCATGTGTAAAACAAGTCACTCTTATCACTTATAGCGTTTTTATTTTGCTCCCAAAATTTTTTAAAAATATCCATCATCTTGCCTGAGCCGCCCATATCTTTGATTAATTCATATAAAATTTGTGGTAAATCTTTTCTTTTCATGCGTACCCCTTAAATGGTTTTTTTATATTATATGCGTGTTTTAGTTATCAAACTAAGACATAATTTATGTAATTGCTGTTAATCCCTAGCAGTGTTACGACTGTGTAACCTTTGAATTCTTCAGCTTGAAATATAATTATTTCGCTTTTATACATAGTTCTTCGTGTATTGTTTAAGTCAGATGAAAGTTTTACAAATCAATTAATTTTGCTAGTCACCCTCTCTGTATTGAGGCTCATCCCAATTCGAGCCATACTGAATACCAAACTCTATTATCTCGGTTAACTCCGCTACTTTATTATTTTTCATCATAGTTAAAAAGGTGAAAATTTTATCAACACAGAATTTATTTAAAGTTTTCATATCTGCGTCCGATAGTTTACTATTAGGGGCTGCGTGCATATTCTCGACAGGACCATTTCTAAAACAATAATGAGTTAGGGCTTTTGAAATTTGTTCAAGCGAAAATCTTTTTACAATGTCCATACTATCATAAAATTTTTCACTCGTGATGCCACGCTCTACCACCATAAAATTTAAGAAATCTTGTGCTTTTTTTCGTTTCTGTAAAAATTTTTCTTTCGCTTTTGAATTCATAATACACCACCTTTTTGCTTTTAATACTAAGACCTTTCTAAAAAATGTTAATATCAAACGAATGTTGTGTCAAATATAATTGTTGTGTGCTATAGTATTATCCGTTCGTTTTTGTAAATGCTTGCATTTACGTTTTTCTTGAAAATCTATTTTCAAGAAAAACATAGCAAAGAAGTCGCCGCAAATTTTGCAACGCAAAATTTCGTTTGGCGGCGAAGCGTAAGCGTGGAGCTTCCGATGGGATTTGAACCCACGACCCCCTCCTTACCATGGAGGTGCGCTACCCCTGCGCCACGGAAGCGTGTTAAACGCTGAGATATGTTTCAGCGTATTGTTTGGTATTTGAATTTTCGATTGAACCTTGAGTATTGCTTAAGATTTTATAATCGGGTTGACCTATTTTGATAATTTGGTTTAGCCTATTTATACTCTGTCGGTTGACCTGTTTTGCATTAACGTTAGGCTTTTGGGAAGAAGTCTGTTTTTGGTTGTAGGTGTTTGAAGCGGTGGTTTTTTGTGATTATTTTGTCTAGTGGGTGGTGGATATTTGTATAGCAGTAAAGGTCTGGGCTGGCGTTAAGTTGATGCCTTACTTTGTCTGCTGATTGTGGCGTAATTGGGTAGGACAAAATTGTTGCGGTTTTTACAAGATGGGTTATATCTGCTATGGTATTGTTGAACAGTTTTGTAAACTCTGCAAATTGCTTTTTAGTATTTGTGTCGCCTTGGTTCTGCCTACCGCCTTGGTTCTTTTTATAATCTTTGTTTTTTGATAAATATTGCGTGACTTCGGTCATCTTTAGGTTTGCATAATCTGGGTTTGTATTTGCTAGCCACTCGCGCTGTTTATTTATAAAAGCCTCTAGTTGCTGAACCTTGCTTGTTATAACGCCGTTAATCTCTTTAAAAAAGTTTTCTAGATGCACCATAACTTTAGTAAACGCCGTAGCCATCATAAGCCTTTCGTACTCTGCCACCGCTTTTGTTGCCGTATCTTTAACTTCTTTTGAGATTGCCCCCCCATAAAAAATTTGGTCTGCTTCGCTATCTGACGCCTTATCTGGATGAAACTTTTGAAAAGTATTAAACAATGTTCTGCACGCGCGATTAAGCAAATTTGCAAAAACATTCCACTCTTTAAGGGCAGGGTCTGTAGCACTAGTTTTTGTGTCCACGCCAGCCCCCGCACCAGCCACTAGCGCCGCCGGCTGAAAACTCACGCTATGCTTATCTAGCGCCATCGCAAAAAAGTGCGCACGCAAATGCTCTGCGCTGTAGTGGCTTAGCAACTCGTCTGCCATAGGAGGCTTCACAGCCCCGCTACTTGCCGCCTTACTGCCAAAAAATAACAGGTGCTTGTTAGCAATAACTTCCGTCTCTACAAGCCCTTTGAATGTCGCCGAGCGAGCCAACTCACTAAACATCGCTTGCTGTGCTATGTTGTAAAAATAGATGTTATCCTCACCTATAAACTGATAAACCGCGGCGTTTTTATTTTGCCAAAAATCTTTATAACTGACCCCCGCAACTTTTGTAGAATTTGCCCCCTCACCTTTTTTATTGCCCCCTAAAGCGCTTAAATAGTGCTTGGTGAAACTTATTGGCGCCCATAGGCTCTCAGGCCACACCCACGTAGTTAGCCCAGCGCTTGCGCCGTCTAAGTTTGGAAATGGTACACCCCACTCTAAATTCGCAGAAATTCTGAACGGCACTAGCGTTTTTGAAGTTCTGAATTTTTTGCCTTTTGCGGCTAAATCTTTACTTGCTTCTTCCCTTTCTTGAAGGCTGTTGTAAACTATTTTTTTGCTCTCGCCGCACTCGCTTTTTATAAATATACTTGGCGGCACTAAAAATTCTTTAGACGCGGCAGTAACAAAAGCCCTGCTGTTTTGAGCCACACCTAGCGCGCTGTCTGCCCCGCTCGCCCCCTTACGACTACTACGCCCATCACTAAGCCCATCACCAAAGCCTTCCCTACGATGCAAAAAGCCTTGCAAAAACTCTCTATACTTTTCTAAATCGAAATACCAACTTGGCGCTTCCCTAAGCTGAGGTATGCTACCCGACAGTTCACTTTTTGGCTCTAGCAATTGGTGCGGAAAATATTGATGCCCCAAACTGCACTCGTCCGCATACCCCTTTTCCGATTTACACGCGGCAATCGGACAATAACCGCTAACTTGCCTGCCGTTTAAAAAAACATTATGCACAGTATCAAAAAACAACAAGCTTTGCGCCTTAAACAAAACGCCCCGCTCATACAAACAGTTCACAATGTCTGCGCTTAACTGCGTATGAATGTCCCCCGCTTGCCCTTCGCTCGAGCCACAATAATGCACATCTATAAAATACTTCTCTAACGTGGCTTTTTGCGACTCGTACACACCGCTTACAAAGTCTGAGACGCTTCCGCTGAATTGTCCGCTTTCTAAAAGTTGTCTGTGCTTTTCAAAAACTACAGAGCCGTAGCAATCTGTACCCGATACAAAAATTACATTCTCACGCCCAATTCTGCAACGCAAAAATCTTGCAAACACATCTGCTTGCACAAATACACCGCCAATATGCCCAAAATGAAGTTCTTTATTTCCGTAGGGCATTCCCGCCGTAACAACAGCCTTTTTGGGAAATTTTATAGTAGACTTAGGTTTCATAGATAAATCTTAAATTTTAAATGTTAAATGGTTACACCGCTTACGCGGGCAATAATTATTGTAAATTGCAGGCAGACACCTATTGCAGACTGTTCAAAAGCATAGTAGTTAATGAATTTAACCACTCTACACTTTACACTTTACACTTTACACTCTACACTCACTTACTACTGCGGTTGTTGCGGCGTATTACCACCAAACGTGTTAGCCGCATTCTGATTTTGCATAGACAGTCTGTTTACCATTGCTTGAATAGCAAGCGGGTTTCTTATCATTTTGTAAACATACTCAACGCCCGGCGCAAAAATTCTAAGCGTGCCAAATTTAAAAATTCTGCCTAGTAGACTGATTTCTACTTTCATATTAGTAGCACGATTTAGCGGGTGGTCTAAAATCAGTAACCTTATTATTCCCTTCTTGCCAAGCAGCCTTGTCGGCGTAAGACCCACTTCCAAATCAATATACCCTAAAAAGTCTTTAATCAGTAACCCCACCGGAATAATTGCCGGACCAAACGCGGCCAAAAGCCTTGCCGGCGTGTCTGCACTATCTAGCCAATCGAACGCAAAAAAGCATATCACATAAGCGATATACGCAATACTTAACAAAACGCTATCAGTAAAAATAAGTTTGGTGCGCCTTGCCTTTAATAAAACTTCTTCATCTGCTGCTAAATTTTTTACATAACTCATATTTTCTCTCCCAATTTTTTTATGATATAGAAATTGTCGTTCTTAGAATGAGACTAACCATAACAAACATTTCATAACGTTGTTAACGGATACAACACCCGCTTAACAATAATTCTTATAATACAAAATAGTGCTATGGTTTTTTTACCATAGCACTATTATACTATTTATTTTGCCAAATTGCAAGTGTATTTAACAACTATTCTTAATACTGCAAAATTCTGAAGTAAAGTTTTACCAACCACTACCTACAAAATTACACACACTACGCCCACAAACTAACATCTGGTGTTGGTACTGCTGGGTTTCCTCCCCACACTATGTTTGTTGTTCTCGTAAATTTCCGCTCTATAATAACCGATTCCCAATAACACTCATATGCGTGCGTTCTATAATAACTTATACCTACAAGATAGCCTTGGTTATCAAAAACAAGTGTTTTAATAAAACTACTAAAATTGTCCTCATACTCATAGCTCAAAACTATAGCATACCCGTTTGCATAACTTCTACCCACAATGTCAGCATAAAAATCACAGCAACAAAAACCAAAAAGGAAATCTAAAGAGTACCATAACTGGTATACGCTTTTACTTTCACTTTCATTTTCCATAATTCCACCCAATGTGTCAAACCATTTTGTATGCGCGTGAACAAATCTAGAATTGTTATAAAAGTATGTGCTTGTTTGAATGATATAAGGATTTGATACTCTATCGTAAGTAAAAATTCTTTCTGCAAACCCTATTCCGTTGTTTGCAACAAAGGTCTCTGATTCTTCTGTACGAAAAGCTCCATCACTTAACTCCGTAAACAAAGACGAAAAATTAAAAGACCTTATGCTCTCAAGCGTAGCGCTTTCTACTTTCTCTAGCCAGTTGTCTAGCAACTCTGCTGTCCTGTCAGTAGTTAGTGCAGCGCCTGCTTCGCCTAAATCAAAGTCAATATCTTCTGGTCCGCCACCATTACCGCCACCTGTGCCATTTCCGTTTCCATTGTCGTCACAAGCAAACATTACAAATGCCATACTTAAGGCAAGTAAACTTACTAGTAAAATTTTAAGTTTCTTTCTCATAAAACTTTCTCCTTTTCAGACACTACTAATTTGAAATGACTAACAAAAATCAAATTAGTAGCCCTCTATTTTTTAATTATTATTTTACTACGCACTATGCATAGCAGATACGTAAAGCGCAGATATTAATATTTTAAGCCTTTGTTTTCCAAATAAAAACAACCGCGAAAATCTTAAATATCAAGCCCTACTTATACACACAAAGTAAAATTTTGTGCATAACTGTTATTATACTTGCTTGCTTGCTTGCAAAAAAGCAAGCGTTTTACAGCACTTTTTTTCAAATTCTGCATTTTTTTCTCGCCCCACTTATCCCCACACGCACATTTTTATAAAGATTTTCTACTTTTTTTGGGGAACAACAAAAAGAGACTAGCATTAATTTTTGAATTTTGCTAGTCTCTTCGCTTTTTATGTGTGTTGTAAAACGCTCTACTGTATATGACCTTTATTTTTTAGGTTTGCTGGCAAGCCTTTTGCGCGCTTGTTCTAACTTGCTTTGGCGCTCTGTATTGCTTGCTTTTGCTTCACTTTCTTTAGTTGCCTTTGCCTTAGGTTCTGGCTTTATCTTTGGTTCTGGTTTTGATTTTACTTCGGGCTTTGATTTTTTTGTTTTATTTATCTCGGTTTGCGGCTCTTTTGCTTTTTCTTTCACCGGCTCTTTTTTTGCAACTGGCTTATCAGTCTTTGCTGTAGGCTCTTTTTCCACTACTTCTGTAACTGGCTCTTCTGGCTGTAGATATATGCTAAACGGCTCTGTAATCTCTGGAAGGTCGTCGTCTTGCTCTGATACTTCTTGTGCCTGAATTTGTGATTGCTCTATCTCTTGCTCTGCCACTTGCCCCATTGCTTTACCTATCTCTTGCTCTGCCACTTGTCCCATTGCTTTACCTATCTCTTGCTCTGCTTGCTCTGTGGTTTTCTCTACGCCCTGCCCTGTATTCTCGCTCTCGCCACTCTCGCCCTTTCTACCTAAAACTTGCTCTACAGACTGCACTATTGGAAACTCTAGCGGTTGCCCTAGCGTCATAGAAACAGCGCGCCTTGCCGCTTGCTCTAACTCTTTGTTTTTTTGCACAATATGTTCTACTAAAAATTTCTCTGCCGCTTGTAGTTCTATTACAACATTTGGCTCTATCGCTTTGTTCTCTGCCTCTCTTTCCGCTGCTAACAACTCTTCGCACAAAATAACAAAATATCTATCTATCTTGCCTTTTTTATCTATTATGTAGTCTTGATAAATTCCACCCGCCCTTTCTATTATCTTTTTAGACGGCACATTATCTGACTTTACACAAAGCACAGCCTTCTTTATCCCCAACTTTCTTGCCAAATCTAAAGCCAACTTTATAATAGTTTTGCCATAACCCTTGCCGCGCTCTGAGGGTCTTATCCCATAATCTATATGCCCGCTTGTTCTGTACGTTTTTTTAGATAAGTTGTGCCGCACCTCTATAAGCCCAATAATCGTAGTTTCTACAGCCGTATTGTCAGTCCAATTATCAAACGTTTCTTTAACCAAAAAAAATGTGTGCGCGGGTATGACCGTTTTTTTGCATAACTTAGGGTCGCTTCGTTTAAAAATTTCCCAAAGCCACTTTTCGTACTTAACCTTTTTGTACTTAGTAATAGCAGGAACCGGCGTCTCGCCATTGTCCACCCAGTCCCTTATGTAATCTTTAAATTTAGCCTCCCAAATCTCCGTTGGCTTAACTAGTTTAAGCATATACAAAACCCTCTCTTTAGTAATTGTCTTGCATTGTGAAATTTTGCCTTTGCTTGCCACTTGCTTATCTACGGCAAGCAAAACTTTTTAATTCCACAATATTCATATTTTATTCACAATTATATTATACACTATAACCAATAATAAAGCAACCATTTGACACACAAAAATTTAAAAAAATTATGGCGAGTACTTTAAATTTATCTGCTCGCTTTAAAAAGAGTATACCCCGCTTGGTCTCCAGTATATACAAAAGCTCCGTAACGGCTTATAACAACACCTTCTGCTGTTGCGTGTTCACTCTCGCGTAAAGCCTCATACAATGCAATCGCTTGTGAAATAGTGGCAAGTTGCAATATGCCAATATCCGCAATTTGCTTAAAGTTATTTGCATCTACTACCCAAAGCAATTCTAAATTATCAATTCCGTTTATAAGTTCTAGATTTGTAGCCATTTCATCTAAAAAATAATGGTCTTCTACATTCTCGTATCGCCAAACGCGTATATCCCAGCCTGCTTCCCTAAACGCTTTATAAACCGCATCCTTGTCTACAATATAACTATCACCTTGATTATCAGATTCGTCACACGCAACCAGCGCAATAAAAAGAGACAAAGTAAAAATAAACAACAACAATACTTTTAACTTTCTCATAATTTTTCTCTCTATTAAATTTTATTTTTTCTCAAGCCACAACTACTGCAAAAGTTCTCAATATAAAACCTTCTCAGCTTACTTCTTAGACACTAACCTATTTTTTACCCTTTTTATCTTTTAGTTGTTTTGTTTGCTCTTTTTGTATTTGCGGTATAGACTTTTTGGGCGTTGGTAAATCTTCCGGCATTGTTCCACCTATCTCTTCAATTGCTTTTCTAACTGTTTTGCCTACGTTGTAATGGATATCACCCGCTAAAATCTTATTTGTAACATTGCTTTTTTTAAGCACACCTTCAGTTTGAGTTATGCGGAATAAGTTCGCACCCAACTCTTCGCTACCCATATAATCTAAAATTTCTTGGTTTTCGTCTAAGCCTTTTTTAAAAGCAATATCTTTTGCAGTAAGCCCACCATAAAGCCCTTCGTAACCTTTGTTCGTAAACTCTGCATATTCTAGGCTTGTGTTTATACCCGCCTTGTGCGCAACTTCTGCAAGTAGCATATTCTTTTGCTTGATGTCGCTTCTTAAAAATAGTCTCTTTTCATCTTCGCTTAACCTATTATATAACTCTTGCAATTCTTGTTGCCTTGTTTTAACTGCAAAATATGTTTGACCTAATGCGATAACCTCTTTTCTAGGGTCTGCATTCATTACAATCAAATAGCAAGCATAGCGCGTAAGGCGATAGTCTTTGATTGAATGCCTTTTACCATTTTCACTTACTGCAACTTTCCTGACCTCAGGAAAGTTGTAACCAACATCTTGCTGGCTAATCTTACAACTAATCATTGCTTGCTTGATAACCTTGTGAAAATTTTCCCACTTGGCATATTTTAATATGCCCATCAATTCTCTTGCATACCAAAATTCATTACCTTGTACATCTAATTGCCTTATGCAATCAAACGTTAAATCTGTTTTGTTGTTTTCCATAATTTTTCACGTGACCGGCTTTTGACAAATCCCGCGCCACAAAACTCCCCGAAAAGATTATATTCTCGTTTCCTTTTCAAGTTTTACTTTTCCTTTTAATGCAGACTTTTGTTTAGTTTCTAAAAACACTCTAGACCTTTAAAAATATTATATCATTTTTATACAAATTATGCAATAAAATTTATGGGCGATTTTTTGTTAGGGTGCAAAAAAAAATTGATAAAGCATTTTAAGTTCGTTGACATTTTTTTTTAAATGTAGTAAAATATATCTACGATGAACCTTTTGCAAAACCTAAACAGTTAAGTTTTACAAGCGGGTTCAATGTATTACAGAAAATAATTTTAGAACGCATTTCATATAATGAAAAATAAAGGAGAAATATTTATGCCAGTAAAAAAGAAAGAACCTATGTTTTTAGGCTTTATCAAAAGGCGCTGTATGCGTAAGTTTTTGGCTGAGACTATGGGTGTTATAATTCTAATTTTGGCTGCTGTATTAACTAAAACTTGGATGCAACCTTTGGGGGTATCATTTTTAATGTACTCTTTAATTGTTATTGGTCTTGGCATTGTTATACAGCCTATAAGCGGGTGTCACCTAAACCCCGCAGTATCTTTAGGGGAAGCGTACGACGGCGAAATCTACGTTAGGTGTAGCTTTAAGTATATGCTTTTCCAAATTGTTGGTGCGCTTTTGGCGGGCTTCATACTTTGGTTTTTAACATCTAGCGCATTCTATTATGCAGAAAGTTATGCTGCATACGGCAACTACTACATCCCATACCCACCGCGCCTTGTTGAATACAACGAAGGCATCTGGGCTATGCTTCACATTCCGCTTCTTGTATTTGTGCTAACATTTATTTTCGTATTCTTAGTTGCTGGCGCGGTTGGCAGATACGGCAAAAACAGAATAATCGGCGTAACAATTGGTCTGTCCCTTGTGCTAGAACACGCAGTTGCAGTACTAATTAGGGGCGCAAGCGTAAACCCTATAATCAACGTTGGTATCGCTATACAATTCGCATTCTTTGGCTTAGAGCATACCGCAAGGGGAACAGACTACGCGGGCGCGCACTGGTTCTACCCACTAAGAGACTTATGGGCTTACTTAGGTCCTGCACTTCTAGCCGGCTATCTAGCAGGTCGCATAGGGCGCCCACTATTCGCTAACAACCACTTTGCAGAAGCACCAACAGAAAGCGTACTTCACCAATGTCACGCGTGGGGCTACTACGAAGACAAAGTCTACACAAAAGAAGGCGTGTTCAGCAAAGACAAAGACGGCAATGAGAGCAAAATAGAAGAAAACATAGAAAAACTAGCAGAAAGTTCAGAAAACAACAAAAACCTAATAGAGCCACAAACCTGCGGCGCAAAATGCTCAGGCTCTTGCGGCGGCTGCGGCTAGAAAAAACTAACTAGCGTACCAACCATAAACTTCATACACTAAAACCAAAATAGGATAGCAAAAAATTAATGCTATCCTATTTTAATTTTTATGTATTGTTATGTGCTAATCCCACATTAGTTTTTCAAAACCTCTTAGGTTCTGCGTCTTTCGTTGCCGTAGAAGATGTGCTTTTTTTCTTGCCAATCTTTTACGTAGTTTAGTGCCTCGCCAAAGCGCTGGAAGTGAACAATTTCTCTCTCGCGCAAAAAGCGTATTGGTTTTGCTACATCTTCGTCGTCTATCATATCTAGCAAGTATTCGTATGTAACGCGAGCCTTTTGCTCTGCCGCCAAATTCTCGTACATATCGGCAATAGGGTCGCCCTTAGACTGAAGCGCCGCCGCCGTAAACGCATCGCCCCCCGCACTCTGCGGATAAACCCCCAGCCCGTGTTCTACATACCAGCCATCATAACCCGCCGCCTTAATCTCATCTGCGTGCATATCCCTAGTCAACTGATAAACAATAGTCCCCACAACCTCAAAGTGCGCCAACTCCTCCGTCCCTACATCGTTGCCGAAATTGCGCATTTAGGGTTTTTGGATAAGTTTTCAAGCATATTTTAAGTTGCTGATTTTGGTTTTTAGTTGTTTTTATTAGTGGTATATGCTAAGAATTTTAGTTGATTTTTTATTGTTTTTGCTTTAAGAAACCATTTCTAAACTTTGGATAGCCACTTTGAAAGTGTCTTTTTTGCCTGTTGTTATGTACTCAATTTTAATGCCTTTGGCTAAGTTGTTTAGGTAGATAGTTATAGACTTATCTTTATGTATAACTATTTTGTCTAGCAGTTCTCTGTAAAGCAAATCGTTTTCTTGACCAAACTGCATTATATTTTCTATCTGGCTTTCATATGCGCTTAAATCAAGTGTTTGCTGGCGCGCCTTGTTGTTTTGAGCCTCTACCTTTTCAAGTTGCGTGGCAATGTGCGCTATCTCTTTGTCGTACCCCTGTGCTTGAATTTTTAAGTCTTGTTTAGTGATTATGCCATCAAGCATTAAGTCAATTGCTTTAGTCTTTTTGTTTTGCAACTCTTCAAGCCTTTGCTTATGGTGCGTTGTGTCAACTGGTTTTGCATTCTCTTGCACACTTTCTATCTCACGCAAAATCTCTTTTGTTATAGACTGCTTGTTTTGCTGAACAAAGTTTATACTCTCACTCATCAAGGCTAAAAGGCTTTTGTCATTTATACTTGCGCTATTGCAACCTACCTGCTCGCCGAACACGCCCAACTTTTCAGTACCGTGATTAGCCGCCGACAAGCACCGCCACGCTTTATGCATAACTCCACCTAGTAGTGCTTTTGTTCTGCTAACATATCGTTGTCCGCATTCGCATCTAACCTTACCGCTACACCAATATCTATTTGAGTATCTTTGCTTTTGCTCAAGCGGTGGGCTTCGCCTCTCTAACTCTTGTTGTGTCTTATCCCAAAGCCACCTTTCAATTATAGGTTCGTGGTTGTCTCTTATGTAAATTTTGTCTTCCTGCCCTTTGTTTACCTTTTTACTTTGTGTTAGATAATCTGGAGTGAAAGTTTTCTTTTGCAATAAGTCGCCTACATACTTTTCATTTTTAAGCACTTTCAAAATCATTGTGTTAGAAAACTCTTTAACACGCTTTGACTTAATCCCTGCCTCGTATAACTCTCTTGCTATGACCCAAGTTCCCTTGCCCTCTATGGTATACTTATTGTAGATTTGCTGTATTATAAGTGCTTCTTGCTCATTTACAAAGAGTTTACCACCTTTAACTGTGTAGCCTAGTAAGTCTCTGCCAAATACAACACCTTTTTCCATTTGCCGCCGCTGTCCCCACTTTACCCTTTCACTTGTCTTTCGGCTTTCCTCTTGTGCCAAACTTGCCATTATGGTAAGTCGCAATTCGCCATCGGCGTCCATAGTATTAATGTTATCACTTACAAAAAATACCCCAACGCCGCGCTCTTTAAGTTTTCGTGTATAAGTTAGTGTGTCAACTGTATTCCTTGCAAAGCGGGATACCTCTTTAGTTATAATAAGATTAATTTTGCCATTCAAGGCATCTTCTATCATTCTATTAAACTGCTTGCGCTTTTTTACACTAGTTCCACTTAGTCCTTCATCGGCGTAGACTTGACCCAGTTCCCAGTTTTCTTGCCTATTTATATATTCAGAGAAATAACTAATTTGACTTGCATAAGAGTTTGCTTGGTCGTTTTTGTCAGTAGAAACACGGCAATAAGGTGAGACTATAATTTTGCTTGGGTGATGTGCATTTAGTCCTCTGTGTGCGTATATTGTTTGCACGTGAGGCACTATTATTTTGCTTAGTGTTTCATATTTTACCTCCTAAACAACCCTTGCAAATACTTTTAGTGTATAATATATTATACCACATTTTGCAAGAATTGTAAAGTGTTCTTAGTCTCTTTTTAAGCCTAAATCACCACAATTCCAAACCGAAAAAAGAGTAGTTTATTTAGTTTTACGAATATATTCTCAAAGGTTTATTCTGCATATGAACCAACGCCGACAATTGACTGTCACTAAGCAAACCTTTTTTATGTAACTCTTTATACACCCCTATTTTTAGCAGTCTATTAAATTTTTCTTGCATTTCACTATCCTCACTTATCTCTTTAATCTGTTTACTTACTTTAATTTCTTTACTCTCAACACCACACGCCCTATCACATATTTCAAATTCCTCAGCCTTCACTTGAAATTCTTTAGCACCTATTTCAAGTTCTTTACTCCCAGCACAACCAATCAACAAATTTTCTAACATTCCACATTTTATGTCAACTCAAAACAAAACTTGTTTGTCCACTTGCGGTTATGCCATTAGCCTCCACAAGTCTTAGACAAATCGTGGAACACACGGTTTAAAACGGCAGTTCATCCTCTTCTGTTGGGGACAGTGGGATAAGGATATTTCCGCTTGCGGTTATTATTGGTTTCATACTTTGGCATTCCTTACCGCTGATTAATGTGGCTTGAGTGATTTTAGACTGCTCTGTTAAGACACCGCCCGACACGGCAAGTGTCTTGTCCCAGTTTATAATTCTATGTATTCTGCGTTTGAAGGCTTTCCAAGTTTCTGGCTCTTCTGTTTGAATGTTTTTGTACTGGCTCTCAAGCGGTATGTTGGATAGAATGTAAACTTTGTTGTAGCATGCAATTTTGTTTTTAAAGCGTGCCTTTAGTGGTGTTGGGTAAATGTCTAGGTAGTTTAGCATGTCGGTGATTTTAAGGGATGAGCGAAACTCTTCCATTACAATGACCTTGTGGGTTTTGTAGTCATCAAATGTGCCTCTGTCGTAGTCAATTACTCTGAACACATTGTGATAGCCATATTTGTCCATAACATAGCGTGTTTTGCCTTTGCCTGTTCCGCCATAAATGTAGGTTACTTGTAAGTCAAGGCGTGGCTTTTTGCCAAACTCTTCTTCAATGTAAGCGCGGCGAACCATATCAATAACTTGCCATATCTAACAAAGGCGTTTGGCATTTGCTCTGCTATCTCGTAATCACTTAGGTTTTCTTTAACCATATGCACCAAGTCTTCAAGGTCGGTTCGTTGACCATCCTCTATGTATTCGCCGTACTCTTGAATTTCGCCAATTCTTGTGTGAGCCTTGTCGGCATACTTGCCTAGTTTGAGAATGTAGTCTCTTGCTTGTGAGCGTTTACCCTTGCGCCTCTCAAGGTGTCCGCCTGGCAGAATGTGAGGCTTAGAAAAATCTCTTTGCATTCGGCTAAATCTTACAGGTTGCGAAAATTCTATGTAACCTTGATAATGTTCGGTGCTCTCTTTTTCTTTTGCGAATATAAAGTATTTCACATGGTCTAGGTTAGACAAGTATGTATAAATCTCCGCTTCCGTTTGCTCTGGGTTGTTAATTGTAAACATCCAATTCCTATACATTGTGTCCACTTTTGGCTCTGCCTCTTCCTTTAAGGCACTCAAGCCATAGTCGTTTTCTAAGTCATTGCTTTGTGTGTTTTCAAGACCATAGTCTTGTCGTGTTTCATTTGTTTCCAAATTTTCAAATCCTCCTTTCTCTTTTCTTTTTTCATGTTATCACTTACTTTTCTGCATTTAGCAAAAAGTAATTCTGATTATGTGTTAATTATCAAACCATTAAAGTCTGATTAATGTAGCCATAATAACTTTAAAATGTAATGGTAAAACACTCCGTGAAACGCTCGGTTTCGTTTCGTTGTTACTATGTTGGCTAATGGTAATAATAAAAACATTAGCCAATTCCGCCGCCTACGGCGGCGGAAGCCACGCACCGCTAAACCGCTATATGCGTGGCTTCCGCTTTATCCGCCTAGCAGGTTTTTTCGTTTGTATAGTCGCTTGTTTCCGCTTTAAATGCGCTATTATTGTTTGCACTATGTAAACCTTTTGTTTTCATTTCTCCCTCCTGCTAACCTAGATTTTAAAAGTGGTTAGAAAAACCCCTCTATATAAAAGCCACGAGAATGGCACTTTGGCAACCACTTTTACAAAAAGTTTTTATTTGCATACTGCTAATATGACAAAATCCCCTTACTACTGCTTACCTTGAAACTGCCCTCTCACACAACCAACCTTACAAAATTTCTAACAATTCGCTAATCTTTTTTTATCCCCCTACTATATTCTACTACCGCAATAAAGCCTAATATAAGTAAGCACCAACAACTATTTTTTAAAAACCCCTCTATATATAGCCACGAAAAACGCTGTTTGGTTAGGTTTTTTTCAAAACTTTTTTAATAATTTTTGTCGCTTATCCCCTGCGAAAAAAATACCCCTCTATAATAAAGCCACGAAAACGCCAAAAGTCAACCCCCTTTTTGAAAAGTTTTTCAAATAACTTTTGCTTAATAAAAAAACTCCCCCCTTTCTAATAGTCCAGCAACATAAAAACTTACGGAATTTTTGACAACATAAGTGCCATTTCAACAAACTTTTTAATAGAAAAAATAGCCCCCTACTATATTCTACTGGCTAACTGCTATGTCATACAAATGATAAAACAAAAAAGAAAGGTCATTTATTTAAACCTTTCTTTTTTTGTTGTTTGTATTTTTTGTGTTTTGCTGCTAACCTTCGCCATCTACTTTTTTATGACCTAATTCATAACCATAAAAATTACTTGAACAAAACACACCCTTCTCCTTTAAACTGCTCAATCTTATCTAAAATGTCTTCTTCTGCAACGTGTAAAAAATCTGCCAAGCAAGTTAAGCAAAAATAATTCTCTGTTTTTCTGCCTAACATTTTTTTACATATTGACAACTCATCTTTAGAAATTGGGTG
This sequence comes from Bacillota bacterium, assembly GCA_009786825.1. GTDB lineage: Bacteria > Bacillota > Clostridia > Christensenellales > WQRI01 > WQRI01. Next base: position 23,314 of record WQRI01000004.1, on the reverse strand, counting down.
CATCCTGCACGAAAAACATTTAACAATCGGCTTAGACATTTTCTCCTCTCTATCTAAATTTTTCCTTTAATAACAAGTTGGGAATATCTTTCCCTTTAAATTCATCATCTAACTTCCCCATTTGGTATTTGATAATCTCACGCATTTTTGACGCGGGGCGCAAACAATATTCTTCAAATTCGTGTGCAACTATACCGCTAGGAGACTGAACATTTGGGAAAAATAACTTCAAAAATGCTGTTGCTGTTCTTTTAATCGCCTCTGTATCCCTTGTGTCTGCGTGCTTAGGCACTTCGATTATTTCATCCACAATTTGCCTATAAGTTATATCATCTCTGAGTAAATTCATTATTGAAGTAAAGTATTCTGAGTTAAGGGCAAATCCATTCATCTTTAAATCATCGTTCATTCTAGGAATATTCCACCCCATTATAAATCCGTGGAAGCGGTCAATCAGCGCGCTTTCTTTAAATAGGTTTGGTAGTTCAAAAAATAAATCCGTGTACTCGTCCATATTTCTTGATTCAATATTTCCTAATAGTATAATTCCTGCATCTGCGACACCTCTAAAGTCATCGCCGCTGTACTGCCCACTTTCCATATATGTTTTTAACGCACTTCTAATATCATTTGGATCACTTGCTGATATGGTTTGAATTTCATCTAACGCTACAAAGTCATTAGAAAATATTAATCCCCTTGATTTTTTTGACCTATCATAAAACAACTTAGCTCGTGAGAGTTTACCCCCACCTACCAAATAGCCAAACCTTGATAGTCTTTCAAACACATACGATTTTCCTGTTCCTTTCGGGGCTAACTCAACTAAGTTTAATCGCTTTTCAACAAATGGCAGTAATCGAGAAAGCATTGTGCGCTTATGAACTCTTTCCTTATACCCGCTTGGGTTGTAATCTATTGCACCCAACAAAACATCAAACCACTCATCTATCGTGAAGTTTTTCCGTGCCTCTTTGTAAAAGTTGAGGTCTATTTGATATGGACAAAACTTTTTAAAGTCTGTAATTATTATCTTGCCTTTTTTATCTTCCGAATAGTCTTTTGGCAAATACGCCAATTCAACTATACCCCAAATCTCGTTTGCCGCTAAAAAGTCATCGGAAAAATCATACCATACATTATTTGGGATACCAGTGTCTGCCTTACCTAGCCCGAAGTCAGAAAGGGTAAAAAAACGCCACCCTGTTTTTATATCTATATCTACACTTATCTTGGCTAAAATCTTAACCCTCTCTGATTCGTTAATTATTCTGCTCTTGATTTTATTCCAGTCTTGTTTTGTTCTAGGAATATATGTATCAATAAAGTTGCGTATATTTTCAATTTGCTCTTCACCCAAAAACCCGTCTTCCGCTTGAAAACGTTTTATTAGCCAGTCTCGCATAAAGCTAGGTAGTGTTAAAGAATTAAAAAAGTTTGACTTTTTAAGGTCTTTATAAACTACCATTTCTGGAAAACTATCCTTCAGTTTTTTTTCAAGTGTAATTATTGCTTCGCCCATGTCGCTCTAACTCCTATTATAATACTTTTAAATACCTAGATCCACTATCTTAGCAGCCGACTTCTCTCCTTTTGGCTGCTTGTCTTCTTTCTTTATTTGTGTATGCAATGAGACTGCTTTTTGTAGTGTAAACTCAATCACAGGAACAACAACCTCTTCAACCGTAGCCCCACCGTGGGCTTCAACTCCTAGGGACTGCTTGTTAAAATAGTTATAGCTCGCTATTATCGCATGCTCGTCTTCGATTGTTATACTTGCCTTATGAGACTCATTTATGTTTAAAATTTTATATGTATCATGCGTCAAAAATCTACCGCTTCCACCAGAAGCTTGTACAACCAGACTTGAAACACCACTATTTCTAGCAAGCACAAACAATCTTGATGAACCGTGGTCTGTAACAATTAAGACTTTATCAAAACTCGAACTAGCTAAATCTCTTGCTATATTTTCAATTATTTTGTCAATTATATCTAGTTCGGACAGTAAGTGTATCGGCAAGTCTGTTTTACTAAAAGTTGCATCCTTGTTTTTGCCGTGCTTAAGTTTGTCTAAGTATTCCTTCTCTACATAATTCTTTTCACCCACTTTGTAATCACTCAAAAACTGCTTGTTGAACTCTGTACTGGATGGCAAGTTGCACCTTGCTGGTGTAACTTTTGAATCTATCCCCAACTCGCTAGTTCTGTTTACAATATATCCAACAAACTCAAATCCTAGTGAGTCTATAAAATAAACCTTAGACTTGTCTTTGTTTATTGATGAAAAAACCTGTGCTGTAGTGTCAAGCAATTTATTATACTGCCTTTCTCTTGCGTTCGAGTCTACAGTCTGTAAGAAGTTGTTTGTTACTTGGTTCGTCAGTTTGTGGTACTTGTATCCGCCCTCGTCAAAGTAAGCGCTTACATAATTATCGATTTGCTCATTATCGCTTGTCCACGAACTCATATATGCAGAAAGCTTGCTATCAGCATGAGACAAAATTTTACGCAAGTCTGTAGGGCTATATCTGTTTTCCACTATTGTTCTTATAAGCGTTTCCCTCTCTGTTGGCGTTAAGTCTGTTAAGTAGTATGCCTTATCTGCCGAACTCATTGCGACTACTTGCTCTATGTAACTCTTCAAAAGCTTTATGTGGTCTTTACTCTTAATAAGAGCGCAAAGCAACTCTTTTCTTTCCTTGTAGAAGCCCGCGAACCGTTTGTCCTTGAAGTTCACATCTAAGATTGCTTCATATATACTAGGTAAAAAGTCAGTGCTACATTTTGTTTTTTCTAAAGCAAAAGACAAGTATTTGTTTTCAGTAGCGTGCCTACTACACAGCCACAGAAACCACTTTTGGTCACTATCAAGTTTATCGTAATTTTTAAGTATGCTCTCTATAGTCTGTTTGACAAAAAGTGAAAGATAAGCACTTTGTAGAGTGCTTGTGCCATGCTTATTACTCAGTAGCCCGTTTAAAAACTCCCACTGCTCATTAGTTCCAAACTCTTCTTCAACAGAAACTCCCGCAAATATGCCTGAATTAATAAGTATATCATAATTTGATTCTGCCCGTACAGACCATATGCCGTCTTTGAAAGATTTCACGTCTACATCATTCACTCGCCCAATATGCAAACCCTCAGTTTCTAAGGTTTCAAAAAAAATTCTTAGTGAGTCTTTTGCACCTTGTGAAATTGTTATCTTAGGATGCTCTACTGCCCGACTACTTTCTATAAATAAGATGTTCTTTTCGATGCGTGGGTCTTTTGCTAACTTCACAAGCAAGTTTTCTAGATTAAAAGTAAGTATTATAATCTTGTTGGTTTCATTTATCGTTTTTATCAAAAAGTCTTCTATTGGCTTTTCTTTTCCAATAAACGCAAGGTATTGTGTAAACCCCAATACTAGAGCAGGCTTTGCACTATTACTAACTGCACTATTCAAGTTTTGCAAACAAGGGTGCGGGTTGTCGGCAACTATATAAGAAGAAAGCCTAATAGTCTCAAGGTGTTTAAACTTTGAGTACACTTCCTTGTACTGCTCGCTGCTGTTTACATTGACTATAAATGGAGTTTTGTTTGAAGCTCCACTTATAATCTTTGTTGCTTGCTCTAGGCTTTTATAACTTTTACTTACCATATTTTTCTCTTGCTTTAAGGTATAACAACTTATGCCAGCGGTTGTTAGGTTACTCTTCTTTCATAATCTGAATGCCAACATCTAAGCTATCTTTAATTAGTCGTTTAATATAGTCTCTTAGCTTTTGTGGGTCGCCAATTCGGTCAACTGCTTCTATTGCTCTACTGATACCATCTTTTTTATAGTTCACTTCTGCAATTTCACGCACTTTGTCTTGAACTTGTTTACTATCAAACCAGTCATATGGGTGCTCTATTAGTTTATCTGAAAGATATTTTCTAGCCTCGTTAACACCTACCAAGCCTATATACCTGCCAATGATTACCTCTCCAAACTTACTATCGACAAAACTCTTGTCGCTAAGTTTGCACAACCAGTCTAGAGAACTCAAAAATTGTAATCCTTCTTCAATATCTTTGCCTGATGGTTGGATTAAATTTCCATTGATTATACCGAAAGACCTCTTCGCCTTGCTTATCTCTTCTACACCACAAAATATCAACGCTGGCGTTTGGCTTTTGCTTGACCACTCTCTTGGGGTATTACTTCCTGTTTTGTCAAACCATATAGCTCGCAGCTTTTCCCTGCCTGAATCTTGTGCGTGTTCCGTCACAATTTGCGAAATATGAGCCATATAGCTGTCCTTGTCCTTTGCAAATTGTCCTTGGTGCGCTTTGTCGTAAATTGCATTTTGCTCTTGTGCAGATATTCGTGTGAATTGTGCAGTCAAAAACTTGTTGAAATAACTTGCTTTGTGTGCTAGCAAGTCTTTTAGCTTATCCTTGTGAGCCTTTAGTAATTCTAAAAATTTACTTGAATGGTGTATCGTTCGTTGAACATACATTTCCTTCAAGCTATCTAGAAGTACTGTGTCAACCTCAAAATCTTTTAATATTTCACTAGGCACTTTAAATGCCTCCAGTTCAATTCTCCAACTATCTACTAGTGCATTTTTGGCAGAGCCTTCAGTCTTTGATACTTGAACACCCACTACCTTAGAAACTTGAACTAACTCTAACCACTCTATCAAGCTTTTTACTTGGCTAAGACCTGTCTCTTTGTCCCACGCCCAGCTCCCTGCATCTTGCTTAAAACTCTGCATAAGAAGTTCTAGATAATTGTAACCTAAGCTTGTTGCAAGTTTGCTTAACTCACCTTCTTTGTAGCTCATCACAACAGCTCGCATACCGTTGTTGAAGTTTTCTTGCTCAATCAAATTTTTCAAGTCGCCAACAATACTTGGTTGTGAAATAAATTTTTGCCCTATTTTGCTTGCTATATTATACTCTGTGTCTGTGCCACTTTCAAAATTACGAGTGTTTAAAATTCCTATATACATGTCTAGAATGTTTTCTACTTGTTTCGGAAAGCTGCCCGACTCTTTTAATGCCCATAGCGGAAACACAAAGTCTTGCATTTTTTGCCTTAGATTTTCTCTAACTTTTGCAACAGACAAACTTAAATCTCTTAGGTTAAAAATTATTTGAGATTTTTCTGCAAATGCATTTGCTTGCTCGCTTTGCTTGCCTATGTAAATGGGCTTCTTTTTTAATTCTGCTTGGCTTATGTTTTCTATTGCTGTCACAATAGCAGTTTGTAAGTTGCTCTCAGTTAACGGTTCATCTACATCGCCAAACCTGTATGTATAACCTTCCTCTCTTGCATATTCTTTTAGCAAAAACCCTAAAAAGAAAGCCGAAATTGAATGCCCTAAAAAGCCATAAGGTTTTTGCGAAAGATGCTCCATTAATGCATTCAAAGACACTTCCCTTGTGTTAGACTGCGAATTTTCAATAAACAGGTCAACTTCCTTTTTGATTTTTGAAATAGGTAGTTCGGGTCTATATACCCAATAATCAGACACCATCCAAGCACCATCTAAGGTTGATGCAATTTGTGTTTTGCCGCCCGAAAACGCTCCTGTTGGCTTTGCTCTGTCCTCCAAAATACCTAAATCTGCCGCCTGCCTCCTGTTGTTAATTGGAAATAGCGTATCAACAAAACTTCCGATGTTTTCTGGCGCATACGGATAAAGTCTTGCATTAAGTTTGTAAAGTTGTTCTAAAACTTCTGCCAAACCTGTTGCTTCGATTTGTCTACCTTCACTTAAAATATGCAAAACGAACTTTTCTTTTTTAAAACTATCTTTCCACCTGTTCAATACCTGATTCGCTTGCCTTGCGTAGTTTTGACTATCCGCCCTATTACTATCTCGAAGTATATTTTCTCGTGCTTTATATGTTTTATATTCTTCTCTATCTTGGTCGCTTAAAAATGCTCGAGATGCGTCAACCAAGACAAAGTCAAGGTTACTGCCTTTTATATTTTTGCTAGCTTCTGCTATTTTTTCTCTTACTTTATTTGCTTCGATTTGGCTAGAAGCAATACAAAACCTAACATAAATTTTATTGCTTGCTGGGCTAGAGTTGTTCAACGCACCAACTTCTCTAGAAAAATCATTAACGCTTGACATCTTAGTGTCAAACCTCAACTCTAAAGGCTTTTTGTAAGCAAGAATATTTCCTAGCTCCGCATCTTCTGCTAGCTCTTTAGTTGATAAAGAAATTTTTTCTTTTTCTTCTTTTAGTCTGCTTGTATCTATATGGTCTGAAGATACATCGTATTTTGTTTTTCCGCTTTGTGTTTTAGTTAAAATGTAGTTGTCTTTCAACAAGCTATTGGCTATATTTACTGCGTTGTTTACTGTTATAACTTCACAACCTTCAAAAACAAGTCGCAAGTTGTCTTCTGTTGGCAAAAGCAACTCATCGCTATCCATTAAGCTTTTACTTGTGGCAATTAAAAGCAAAATCGCTTTCAAAACCATTTGCTCTTTATCGTTTAGTTTTGATATTTTAGCATTGTTAAATGCTTGCATTACGCTTCTAGTTGTTGTGTTGTTTAAAGAAACTCCCTCATAAAAGAAATGCCATAGATGAGGTACTGTTAGCAGCATGTGTGGCTTGTTGTTTGCTAGAAAATACTTGAAACTTCTCTTATCTTCGTTGTCTGCTATAAAAGTAAATATGCTTCTTTGATTTGAGGCTACCTCTTTTGCTAAATGCTTTAACACTAATGTTGAGTATGGATGAATAGGCAACACGCCTCTAATATGTTCTTCTTTTGCTTTGATTGAGTTAGCCACAATCTTTCTTACCTTGTCAACCCTATCATTAAGCGTGTTTTCAACCCCTTCCCACTCTGACTTTCTTGCTTCGTTTTTCCGTAAAGCATTAGCCATAAGCTCAATAGCTATATTGCTTGAGAGTGCTAAGCTTCTAACAATAAATCTATCTCTTATTTTCTTACTTTCTGCACTTTTAGAATCACCTAGAACTTTCTCGTCAATACTGTGCGTGACAGGTATTAAAATGAAAGGAGAGTCTAACATAGACATTTGTGCAATTTCTTGAAAAACAACTAAGCTTGTTGAGTTTTCAAAAAACTTAGTTAGTTCATCCCAAAAAAAGACAAGTGCGGTTAATTTGTTAACCTCAATAACTTTATTTACCCACGCCTTAAATTCTTCTAAGTTTGGAGTAAACAAATCAATATTTCTGTTTTTTGCTAATATGGAACACTTTTGCACCATACCTAAAATAGCATCTTCATCTTCGCTTTCAAGCACTTTCAAAATGCCTTCTACTGTATTTGGATTAGTAAAGGTTTTATCAACATCTTCATCTATAAGTGTTTGAAATATTTTAGCGTTTGTTGCATCTTTTAACCATCTTACCCCCGCTTCTTTTAGTGCACCTTCCGCTTCTATCAGCCCCTTTTCCTTAAGCCTCTTGGATATTGTCATCTGTAAAGCTGGAATCAAATCGTCCTGAGTGTGTAGCCCGCTATCACCCGACTTAAAAGCAGTCAAAATTTTGATAGTTTGTTTTAGTCTAACATATTTGTCTTTTAGCTCTTTACTCAAATTTTGCTGAAAGCTATCAAAATAGCTAACTAGCTCAGCCTCATTGCAATCAAGCAAGTTTTGAAGCGTCAACACAGCGTGAGTTTTCCCCGTGCCATAAACACCCTCTATCCATATCGACTTCTTTTCTTGTCTAGACAAAACCTTTTGTGTATCTTCAAGCAATTTCACAAAATCTTTATGAGGGTAAAAGTTTGTCACGAGTTGTGGATTTTTCTCAAACTGAGCCTTGTCCATAACAGCTTGCTTGTCTTCGATATTAAAATACTCTTTATAATTTGACATAATGTGTTTCCTTATGTACAATACTTTTTGTGCCTTGTTTCAAATCAAAGCAACTCCAAAATTTCTTTACTTGTCTTTTCTTTTTTTAGCTTTAGTATTTTAAGTCCGTGCGTTTGGCTATACTCGGCAAACTCTGGATACCTTACACTTATCTCTACTAGTACCTGCGAGAGCGCTTCTGCACTTAAACCAAAAATTTGCGCGGGCGAAATACCCTCACCATCTATATCAAAGTCCATTAACCTTTCTAGTCTATACTCATACAGTCCACCGTTTTTCTCTGCCATTTTGTAGAGCGAATACAATATCACAGCAGGCTCAGGATTTTCCCAGCTAAGTCTAGTAAAACCTTCTACTTGCCCCTCTTTACCGCTTTTGCTTACTTTACGCTCTACACGTCCTAAGCCAACAGGTTCGAAGATATCTAACAGCAACGGGAACTCTTGCAACGCATTTTTTATACTTCCCTCAGTTTGGTCAAAGCCTAATAACAAACCTCTTAAATCATCTCTGCTATTAAACCCTCTTACATTCTTAATCCACCAGCCTATTTGGGTACTATAAGCAAGATTGGATAATATCAAACCTAAGACAGTAGACTCTCCATTAGCCATTGAAAGCGATTGTGAAAAACCACTAATGCTGTCTTTTTCCAATAAGCCTGCGTGCCTTAAAAACTTCTTAAACTCATCTTGCTTTCTCGAAGAGAGTCCTGCTTGTTGGAAATATTTTTCTTGTAATCTTAAAAAATCAAATACCCAATCTTTTTTTGGCGCGTGCGTTGAATAAGCACTTATACTTTTAGACATTCTTCCATCTCCTTTTGGAACTTTCCTAGACTGATAAACTAAACACCCATCAGCAACTGTGTGGCACATTAAACACTGTGTGCATCCCTCTATCTTTAAATTTCCGCCAGTAGAATCTATATTCCCTGTAGGGCAGTTTGCTTCGCAAGCTTTACACATTATACAGTGCGTTGATTTGATAAACACTTGTTTGAACAACTTATTTATGCTTGATGCTTCTTTTGCTATTTTCGAGCTATAAATAATCTCTAGTCCGTCTTGCTTTTCTTTCACCTTAAAATCAATTTTTTTTCCTTCTATTTTTAATTCAAAGGTGTGCTCGCTTATCTGTGTTAAACCACCCAAAGTTTTCATCCACTCCTTCCAACTGACCTTAGGTACTCCTAGGTGTAAAACTATTTGCGCCTCGCCTGTGCTGTTTGAAAAAAGACTATGGCAGTTAGCAAGAGATTTTCCGCTTGCACGGTATCTCCATATACCTTTTTCCGCATATCGTTCTTGCTCACTGTCCTTTGTTATCCCGTATGAGTTGTAAATTGACTCGTAGAATGATTGACTTTGATTAGGATAAAGTGCTTTTCTAATAAACTCGCTGTGTCCTTTTGACATCGGGCATACTATACACCCAGCACGACTGCTTCCCTTCTTATAAGCCTCATTGATTTCTAGGTTTCTTTTAATCTTATACATCCAAACCTCCGCACTACTCCACTCTAAAATTGGTCTATATGCAAATTGTTTTCTGATTTTTCTGCCTTCCGCTAATGCGTCATACTCGCTTCTTGCTAAGCTTTCATCAGCCCTAACGCCAATGAATGACATCTTTATTAAATCGCTTTTTCCTTCGTGCTCTCTTATTCTTGCCAATTGTGGTGCAGTTTTATGCACTGTGCAACACCACCTCAAAGTGCTTGACGGTGGTCCAAACTCTTGCCAAGTATACATTATATCTAAATGGCTTTTTGCTCTTAAAAAGGTTATCCCTTCTGTTTTTAGTTGTGCCTCCACTTTGTCAACTAGGTCGTATGTATCGGGAAATTCCATTTGCGTATCGGCGAACACAACAATAAAGTCTTTTTCGGGTATTGCTCTTTTAACCAAATCTAAAAGCACAATGCTATCTTTACCGCCCGAGAAAGCCACTTGAAATACATCAATTTGCGGTTGAAACTTTTTGTAAGTATTGTAAAGGTCTTTTATTGTTTTGTTGGCTAAAGCATCCATTAAGTTTGCGTTTTTTCCTACAAATCGCTCAATATCTATTAACTGAAGCGAGTTTGTTTCGTTAACATCAAACTTAAAAGCATCTTCTTTTGTACCTTTAAACTCGGCATCGCTTTTTTTGCCTTCTGGGTAGTGCTCTATTATCTCCAACTTCGGTGCTGTGTAAGTGCTTCCGCCAGATATCTTAGCAATTTTTCTGCCTCTATATATGTAGCTTGTTGCCTCCGCCCACATAATGGGTGTCTCTTTGCATTTTGGATACACCCAATATTTGTCAAAGCCTAATAGGTCTAATTCATGATACCACACGGGTCGTGGCTCTTTAGAGAAGCCTTGCGGTTTGGTATTTAAAACAAACCCACCTGTTTCTTTATCCCATTCGTATGAGTACATTTATGTAACTCCTTGTGTATGTTTTTAGCACATATAATGCCACATCTTATAGTTTTATTCCACTTTATAATAAAACTTATATGCTAGCTCTAAACCTTTGCAAGGCTTTTAAGCCATTAATTACTGTTCTGTTGCCTTCATCGCCTATATGTTGGTTTACTCCGCCTCTGTCGTAATCAGCAATAATCCGCGCAAGCAAACGCTCATCAAGCCCTTCATAGGTCAGGCTTTCGTTTTTTAATACTTTAAGCACGGCACTAGCATATGAGTTTACCGTATTCTCGGATTTGCCTTCAACACTCTGTAGCCATTTCACAAAGTTGGAAGCCCAGCCTTCTTTACTAGCCTTGCTTTTTCTGGACTTGTAAGTGCTCGCTTTCTGCGAGTTAGTATTTAGTAATACTCTATCAAAATTGTAAGCAAGTGCTTTTTCAACACCCTCTACTCCAAAGTCATCTATTATACCTTTCACAACTTGTGGCTCGCTCTGCATTAGTCTAGCAAGCAACTCGCTCGCCAATATTTCATCTTTTGGCATAAGTGTTTGTGCTAAGTCAATAATCGTAGATGCCGTGTTTGATGCTTTATCTGCCTTGATAGCGTCTTGACTGCTTATTGCTTCTTTTGCCTTTTCTAAAAGCTTTCCTGCTACTGCTAGCAACTCATCTTTTTCTTCCTTGAAAAAATCGCATCCTCTCATCGCATCTATTGTGTTGCTAGTTTTTGTCTTATCACTTTCTGTAAGATAAACCGTTTCAACATGAATGTATTCAGGTCTAATTGAGTTGGTTTTTTCTATTATCTCTTGCCACTCTTTTGACTTTGCTCTAACCTTAGCAGACTTATCAAAAATTTCATTTATTCTTGCAGGTGGATAAAAATACAGTTTACTATGTATTTCTTCTACTGTCAACCACTGTCCCTCTTTAAGCAACTCTAAAACAGCATTTATAATTTCATCATCTACTCCTAAGATGCTTTCCGTGCTTCGAGATTGCCTTAAGAAACCACTCTTGCCATTCATTATATATTTACCATCTGACAAAAACTCAATTACTTCACCAAAAGCGTTTGCATTTAAGTTTGGGTTTACGCCTTCTGATAAGTCGGATTCGTTTCTTATTTTATTAAATAGTTGGCATATGTATATTCTGCTATATCCATTTTGAAAATGCTCCTCCAATATGCTTTCAATTACTTGATAGAATTCATCGCTTACTGCTGAATATATACTAAAATACCTATCATAAATTTTGAAACAAACTTTGGATAATAAGCTCTTGAGAAAGTCACTGGAAACTGTGTAGGACAGAATCTCTTTTAGATTTTCTCTTAGCCTATCTATATCTGCACTATCTAAAAAACTTCCATTAGGGAAAATCTCGCTAAAAGCTTCAACAATTTTTAGTTCATCCCCACTCAAAACTTCTTTTCTCACTTTTTACACATCTCCATTTTATTCATCTCTCTTCCGCCATCAACAGCAAAAGTGCCTTCCCCTACAGTCTAAAACACCTTGTATATGTACGGCTTACTTTTATTATATCATATTTAGCGGAAAAAGTCTTATTTTGAAAGCAGATTTTTTTTCACGCAAAATCCTGTTTATTTTTCTTTTTCAGGCTTAAGGGAAACATTTTTTGGGTGGTGGCGTGTAGGGTGGGCTTGCGCTTTCGTTTTGTTTGTTTCCCCACCGCCTTTTTGTATAGTAGCACACACAACAAAAAATTGTCAAGGGTAAATGCACGGTTTAGTAAACCGCCCTTGACAATTTTTTGTTGGCGTGCTTTTTAAAGGGTAAGGCGATGGGGAAACAAACAAAACCAAATAGCACTCATAAGACTTTGGTTTAAAGCAAGCGGTGTATGTTTATTCCAAATAATGTAATTAGCATTTACTTTTCTACCACTTCCCAATGTCCGCCCCTAGCAACCGCCGTGCCTGATTAATAACCCTTCTCGCTTAAGTTTATCTAAGTTATGCCTAATTGCTTTAGTTGTTCGCAATTAATAAGGGCACTTGAGACATTTCAATTTTGATTTGTTCAAGTGCCTTTAATTGTTTGAATATTCTATTGCTATTTTTTAATTGTCTTGTTCCATTTTTACGATACTTACTACGACATTTATTACGACATTTATTACGACATTTATTACGACATTTATTGCCTAACAATTTTCCAAGAACCAGTTTTTCTAGAGCCAACACGTTCTATATAGCCTATTTCTTTCAATGTGTCTAGATTTCTTTGTATTGTCCTTTCAGTTGCATTCCCTATAGTCTCTGCTATTTGCTTAGCAGAAAGATTATTGTTTGTTTTTATGAGTTGCAATATATCACTTTGCAGTTTGTTTATCTCGGATTTTGCCTCTATGGCTTTATCTTTTGCTTTTTCTTTCAAACGAGAAAGGACTTTATCATCGTACTTAAATACCGCACTTAAAAAGTTTTCTGAGATATCAAAACTGTCTTTGCCGTAAATGCTCATTATCCTGTTCATTCCGCTACCTAAACTTTCTGCATACTCCATATCTTTGAAAATTCGCATAAGTTCTCTGTTTCTAGGCAATGAACGCCCAGCAAAAAACTCCTCTTGCGTAAGCCCTATAGGTAATCCCCCATAAGATGTTATAGCAACCCTATCATCGTAAAACTCAAAAACTGGCTCTGTGCCTTTGCTGTAGTCGTGATGAATAAGTGCATTTAGCGCAGCCTCTCGAAGAGCAACAGGGTCTACCAAACTTGTTTCTATGCGCTTAGGATATGTGATTTCAACTGTGGTAGTATTCAAAATATTTAGATTTTCTAAAATGTTTTTTGTGGCAACTAGAATGCTAGTGTTTCCATAATCTTTTTTACTTAAGATTTTCACTTTATCTAAGCCTTCATATCTAACTACTTTGAATGAACTTGAATTGCTATCTGCCATTAAGTAAGCAACATAATTATATTTGCCGTCTTGAGTAATTAAATCTAAGTTTGTAAGAAAATGTTCGCCCTCTACATCTATGCCTTTTTCTTTGTAAAATATTTTAAGCATAGAAAAAGTTAGGTTTTGTCTAGGTGCTACTATATTTTTCAAGGTGTTCTTAGCACGCTTAGCGTAAAGACTATCTATTGCAGATTGCTCCATAGGCACGCTTTGCGAACCTATTCGCACAAAACAACCCTTTGGCGACATCCCATATTTTTTTATATAGTATGGTTTTTCCATGCCTCCCGCAACCCTAACAACAATATAGTGCTTATTTGACATCTCTTCAATATTTATATCAAATAAGCCGATTGCACTAGGTATTATATTTTGCCTTATTTTATCTGCAATGGCTAGACTGTCTTTGTCTGCATTCTCAAGACCTACTACTTCTCCATTTTTATCAACGCCAATAAGTAGTTTGCCACCTGTCGTGTTCAAAAATGCAACGATGGTTTTTTCTATATCTTCAGTTACTTTTAATTTATATTCAATTACGCTATTTTCCATATTTATAGTTTACCAAATCAAAATAAAAAAGTCAATTGTATTTTATAGAAATTATTTTAACCCATTTTTTTACTATTTGTTATGTTGGAAAAACCCATCAAAAAAAGAGGCTAGCGTGAATTTTTGGAATTCTGCTAACCTCTTTTTTTCTTTTAACTATAATTAAACGACCGTTCAATTTTGCGCTCGTAAATATTCTCTAGTTGGGCGCCTCGTGGGGTTTTTGTTTGGCAGGTTGGCTTGCCTCTGTTTGCGTAAAAGCCATTAGCGTAACAATATATGCAACCTAACTTGCAAGTATTGTATATGCCTATATCCACGCTTGGCATACACAAGCAGTTTTTTCTTTGCCCATCAAGTTTGTTAGACTTGCGTTTTGCGTTTAGATACTCTTCCCAAAACTCTGGGTCTATGCACTTGCTTTGCGATATGCCTAAGTCTGAAAACTCCTCTTCCACCGCACAAGTCTCAAGCAGTATGCCATTTGCTTTAGATATATCTGCAAAAGCTTTTGCTAATTGCATTTTCTGGCTACATGTAGGCGCAAGCAGTTTTGGGTGCTTGCCTAAAATAAAACTAAATTTGCAATTTTTAGTATAGCCGTTAAGTTGAGTTGCTAGCATCTCGAACTGATTCATGTGCCAACTTGCATCGTATTCGCTTGTGAGCAAAATAGGGTCGTACCGCCAAAAAACTCTATCTGCCCCTACGGCACTTGATAATTCCTTAAAAGTATCAATTCGCTCTTTTAGAGGCGGCACATTTTGCTCAATCTCCGCGCCGTACGGATTGAGCGTAAAAAGAAAACAATACTTGCTGTAACCTAAACTCTCCAATTCGCTAAGCCGCTTAATCATAGGCTCAGGATTTTTAGACCAAAACATAATCCCATCTATGTTGTCGCTAATTGCTTGCTCGCCCTTAGCATTGGTGTCAATCGCTCCTAACAAGTTGCGCTCAATTCTAACTGGTGAAACATTTACCCTTGCGATTTTCTTGTTTAAAATAAAAGGACTAGGCACTAAAAAATACCCTGCCCTAAGCCGCTCGAAAAACCATTCACTATACAGTGCTGGGATATCTGTCCGCCTACTTACACTTAAAATCATAATCTTGTTCCTTTTCTTTTTCAGCGTTATTTTCTTTCTGCTTTATAAATTATACCACGACCATCTAATATTTCAAAGCGTTTAAACTTGAATATGTCTTTAGTTTTTTGTTTACGCTTAATAAAAAAAGACTAGCGTAGATTTTTTATTTTCTGCTAGCCTCTTTTTTATACAATGTAAACTTATTTGGCGGTTGTTTTAATTTTGAATTTTGATTTTTTTGTTTCATATGCTTTTACTCTTATCTAAACTATTTATTTCTAAATGTGCAAGTTCGGTAACTATGTACCTACGTCGTTTAGCAAAAGGCACATTTTGGTTTTTGGGTGGTGATTTTAGTCTTTTTGGGGTGGTGGTTTTAGCGTATTAGGCAGGTAGGTTTACTAGTTCTAGGCTGTGGATATTTGCTGTAAAACTATTGTTTTTGCCTGTTGTTTTGTATTCAATTTTTATGCCGTAGGGTAGCGCATTTAAGTGTATTATCAAAGTTTTATCTTTTAAAATTGTTATCTTGTCTAGCAATTCTCTATACAGCAAGTCGGTGTCGGTCGTGAATTTTAAAATTTCGTTCAGGGCAGTTTTGTAAGTGTCTAGGTTGTTTGTTTGAGTTGAGAGTTGGCTATTTTTAATTTGAATATCACGAAGCCTGCTAACAAGTTGCTCTCTTTCTATCTCATACTCTGCTTGTCGTGCTTTTAAGGCTTCCTTGCTGATTATCCCTTCCAGCATTAAATCTATGCTTTTAAGTTTTTTGTCTTGCACAATAGCAATTTTGCTTTCAATTTGGCTTGTGTCGGTTGGCTTATTTTCAGACTGAATTTGTGAAAACTCGTACAGCATTTCGTTAATTATTGCCCTAGTATTGCCTTGCACATACTTAACTGCATTTGCCACGCAAACAAGTAGTGTTCTATCATTTACCGAACCGCTATCGCAACCTATGCTCTCGCCAAATTTGCCGATTTTTTCTGAGCCATTGTTAACCGCCTCTAAGCACCTCCAAGCCTTGTGCTTGCCGCCTTTAAGTTTTCTTGTCTTGCTAATAAATCTCTGACCACATTCACAAAACAATTTGCCACTACACCAGTATCTATTTGTATGCCTTTGTTTTTGCTCTAGCGGTGGGCTTCGCCGCTCAAGTTCGCGCTGTACGCTATCCCAAATATTTCTCTCAATTATAGGCTCGTGGTTGTCTCTTATGTAAATTTTGTCTTCCTGCCCTTTGTTTGCCTTTTTGCTTTGCGTTAGATAATCTGGAGTGAAAGTTTTCTTTTGCAATAAGTCGCCCACATACTTTTCATTTTTAAGCACTTTCAAAATCATTGTGTTAGAAAACTCTTTAACTCGCTTTGACTTAATCCCTGCCTCGTATAACTCTCTTGATATAACCCGAGTACCCTTGCCCTCAACCAAATATTTGTGATAGATTAGTTTAACTATTTCCGCCTCGCACTCATTAACTGAAAGCTTACCCTCTTTAACTGTGTAGCCTAGTAAGTCTCTGCCAAATACAACACCTTTTTCCATTTGCCGTCTCTGTCCCCACTTAACCCTTTCACTTGTCTTTCGGCTCTCTTCTTGCGCCAAACTTGCCATAATAGTCAAGCGCAACTCGCCATCGGCGTCCATAGTATTAATGTTGTCACTAACAAAAAACACACCAACGCCGCGCTCTTTAAGTTTTCTAGTATAAGTTAGAGTGTCAACAGTATTCCTTGCAAAGCGGGACACCTCTTTAGTTATGATAAGATTAATTTTGCCGTGCATAGCATCTTCTATCATTCTATTAAACTGCTTGCGCTTTTTTACACTAGTTCCACTTAGTCCTTCATCGGCATAAACTTGACCCAGTTCCCAGTTTTCTTGCCTATTTACATATTCAGAGAAATAACTAATTTGACTTGCATAAGAATTTGCTTGGTCGTTCTTATCAGTAGAAACACGGCAGTAAGGTGAGACTATAATTTTGCCTTGCGTTGCACTTAAAGCCCTGTGTGCAAGTATTGTTTGCACGTGTGGCATTGCTATATTGCTTAGTTGTTTCATATTTTACCTCCTAAACAACCCTTGCAAATACTTTAGTGTATGTCTATATTATACCATATTTTGCAAGAATTGTAAAGTCTTCTTAGTCTCTTTTTAAGCCCAAATCAGCATAATTCCAACCGAAAAAATGAGTAGTTCGTTTAGTTTGATGAATATATTTTCAGCATAGACAATTGACTATCACTAAGCAAACCTTTTTTATGCAACTCTTTATACACCCCTATTTTTAGCAGCCTATTAAATTTTTCTTGCATTTCACTATCCTCACTTATCTCTTTAATCCGTTTACTCTCAACACCACACTCTCTAGTATCTATTCCAAATTCCTTAGCACCTATTTCAAGTTCTTTACTCACACCACAACCAACAAACAAATTTTCTAACATTCCACATTTTATGTCAACTCAAAACAAAACTTGTTTGTCCACTTGCAGTAATGCCTTGCAAGCGGTTTTTGGCTATGTTGTACCATTTGGGGTCTAGTTCGTAACCTATGTAATTGCGGTTGGTGTTTTTAGCGGCTACTAAGGTTGTTCCAGAGCCTGCAAAAGTGTCTAATACTATGTCGTTTGGTTTAGTTGTATGTAGAATGTGGTTTTGGATTAGCGCTAGTGGCTTGATAGTTGGGTGGTGGAATTTTTGCTTATCTGAAACATTTAAGTTAGACACATAGCCTTTGCGCTTAGTGTCAAATGGGCTGTTGTTTAGGGGTAGTCCATAGGCTCTGAAATGAATGCAAAGTTCTATGTCGGATAGCCAAACAAAATTTGTTAGTGGCACGGGGTTTAGTTTTACCCAGCAAAGTATTTTGTGATAAATTTCTTTTGTGCTGTACCTATCATAAAACCAATTGAGAATATCTTTGACTTGTTTTTCGCTACACCATATAAAAATATTAATATGCTTTAGCACTCTGATAAACTCTGCAAATATATTGTAATCAAAGCCATTTGATATATTGCTTAATTGCTCTTTTCTTTTGTTGGCTCTCTCGTGCAGTTTGTTTTTTGTTGCTTTCTCTTTGCAAATATTGTATAAATAAGGTGGGTCGGTATAGATTAGGTCTATGCTTGCAGTTGGTATTTGCTTGATTAGTTCGTAAGCACAGCCTTGATAAATATTATTTAATTCCATAGTTCAGTTCCTTTAATTTTAAAATGGTAATTCATCTTCTTCCGTTGGGGATAATGGAATAAGAATATTTCCGCTTGCTGTGATTATTGGTTTTGTGCTTTGGCATTCTTTACCGCTTATGAAATTTAGTTGGTGGGTTTTGTTATCCCAATTGACTACTTTGTGTATTCTGCGTTTGAATGCGTTCCAAGTGGCTGGTTCATCGGTTTGAATATTTTTGTATTGGCTTTCAAGTGGTATGTTTGATAGAATGTAGACACGATTAAAACACGCAATTTTGTTTTGAAAGCGGGCTTTTAGCGGCGTTGGGTAAACATCTAGATAATTTAGCATATCCGTGATTTTTAAACTAGACCTAAATTCTTCAAACACAACGGTATTTTGTGTTGTGTAGTCATCGAATGTGCCGCGCTCGTAATCAATTACCCTAAACACATTTTGGTCTCCGTATTTATCCATTATGTGCCTTGTTTTGCCAGTTCCAGTTCCGCCGTAGATATAGGTAACTTGCAAATCTAATCTGCGCTGCTTCCCGTATTTTTCTTTAAGCCATAAGTTACGATACCTTGTAATATGGGTTTGATATCTGAGCATAGATGATGGCACTTGCTGGCGAATTTCAAAATCGGTCAAGCCATCTTCCACCATTAAAATTAAGTCTTCAAGGTCGGTGCGCTGACCATCTTCTACCCATTCGCCGTATTCTTGAATCTCGCCTATACGCGTGTGTGCTTTGTCTACAAATCTGCAAATTTTGAGAATGTAGTCTCTAGCATCTACCCTTTTACCTTTTCGGGCTTCTATGTGCGCCCCGGGCAAAATGTTAGGCTTAGAAAAATCTTTTTGCATTCGGCTAAACCTTATCGGCTTAGTGAATTCTATATAGCCTTGATAGTGTTCGGTGGTCTCTTTCTCTCTGCCAAAGATAAAATATTTGACCCAGTTTAATTCACTTAGATATTTGTAAAGTTCTGTTTCTGAATTCTCGGGATTATTAATTGTGAAAAACCAGTTTCTCGCTTGAGTGTCAACTTTTTGTTCAGCATTAATATCTGCTGTGATTTTTTCAATATCTATGCTTTCAATGGTTCTCACCCCCTTTTTGTAAGTATTAAAAATGCACCCCCAAGAGTGTAAATTTTGGTACAATGGTACATAGTCGGCTGGTAATAATATACAGCCGAGAGCCGCCCGCTTACGCGGGCGGGTAGCCCCACACGCTAAACCGCTTTTGTGGGGCTACCCGAAAACCCGAGCGTTTTACAATTTGCATTACAACTTTTAGTCCTTATCCCATTTAATAATTAGGTGAGAATTTTGTTCTCTGAATTCTTGTGGTGTTGCTCTGTGGCTTTGATATTCTTGTAGTTGGTCGTGTCCTATTTGTGCGTTTGCTTGCTTTTCTCGTAAAAAGTCGCCAAAAGCATCTGATACGAAGCGTTGTGAATAGATTTTTTTAGTTATGCGATACCACCGCCTTTGTGTTGTTCCGCTAACTCGCTTGCTACCACTTGAGCCACCGCTACTATTTGCCATACCACATTCAAATTCTAAAATTACTACGCTATAAGAGAACATATTGTAAATGCGTGTGTAGTGTTTGTGGATAGTGGCGGCTGCTTTTTTAAGCAAAGCCATTAGCAATGTGTTGTCGCCTCTGTGAAAACGATATTGTAGATATAGCCTTTTAAAACGTGGGAATATCCACGCATAAATTAATTCTGCAAATGCGAAAAGTGGCATTGCAAGTCGTTTTTCTGATACTTCCCTTATGTTGACTAAGGTTGCTAATTGCCTTAAGTCTGCATTTGAACTTTCTGCTCTTTGGTCTGCAAAAATTACCCTTATGTATTCTCTGCCATACACGTAAGCTGGGTGTCTAATCATTTTAATTCTGTCGTTAAAGCCATCGGTTAGCGGGCTAACTGGGGCTTCTTCGCCTTTTGCTATTGCTTTTTTGTATGCTTGAAACAGACCCCTATCATCTATTTGGTTGCCCCTTTCTTTGCCTACCTCATCTACAACAATCACGCCGAATTCTAATGCTTTGGCTTGTTGGTTATGCGTTAAAATCTTTTTGCCTAAGCGGAGCATATTAAAATCAAGTATTTTTGAGTGCCTTGAAAATTTGTCAAGCTGGCTACTGTCTCTTGTGAAAAAATTCAAATCCCACAACGGCAAATTGCCATTATCACGCATTACAAAGTCTGTACGAATTGCCACATTAGATAAAATTAAACTGCTTTGCGTTATGTAGATTAAATAAAGCATTGCATAATCTCTAACCGCTTCTAATAGGCTTGTTAACTTTAACTTGTCATCATATACCGAATTTTCTTTGCCCCCAATACCATTTAGTGCTAAAATATTTTTCTCGTTGCTATCAATAAACTCTCTCGTGGTTGCCAAATTAAAAACTATGCCCCTATCTATTGCTTCTTTTAATTTATTCTCAAGCAGTATCCAGCTGAAATTTGGGAACTTTAAGTCAATATCTAGCATATCGTTCAAAGCATTTGTGCGTTGAATTTTCTCTTCGGTTAGGGCAAAATCTACCGCACTTGTTGTCTTGCCTGTGCCTACTGTGCCTTTGAAAAATAGTATTATTGGTAGTGATTTTGACAAGCCTGTGTTCATATTGTCTAAGTGGTTTAGCACACTAATTGCCCTTTTCTTTCGCCACTTATCTATAAAGTAAAGCACTAATAATACCGAAATTGGTATAGTTAAAGGTGAGTACATAAACCTGATTGCAGGCAAAATGTCTAGCGTTAGTTTCAGCACAAAGTGGTATATACTTGCAAAATCTAGGCTTACAAAAAAGTACAAAAGGAAGCCTAGCGCAGTCAACCCAATGCCCAAAAAATTAAAGTTCAGTAGCCAAATTAGCACAAGTAACAGTTTTGCCCTTCTTCCGAAGCGCGTCGTATTTAAACAATTTACTACCCCCACTACAAAACTTTTGCTAGGAGCGTATGTTGTATGACACACATAGTTGAATAGCCTTAGCGCAACGCTATCTTTACCATAATTGTTGTTAGAACGCTTAAAATGGCGTTTAAATAGCACTTTTGCTAACACATATGCAGGTATTGCTAGCATAAACACACGCGCAAAATACTCTATTACAATTGCTAGGCTTGTAGCAAAATTGCTTAAATTTTGCTTGCAAAACAGCAAGTTGAAAAAGGCTGATAATGTTTGCCAAAAACTTTCTGGGCTATCGGGCAACAAACTAATTTCGCTATCGGGCGTCGCACTTTGGCTAGGCGGAACAAGCGGGCTGCTCTCTGGCAAGTATCCAAAAAAGAATTTTACATAAGATACAAGCCCGCCCCACAACTCAAAAAAGCCCTCAACTAGCCGCATAGGTGCGTGGCTAAAAATGGTGAGCGTAAAGATTGCACTCACCAAAATTAGCAACAGTAAAGTTACTTTGTATCTGTCTAATGTTCCAAAACTAAACACCCTAGTAAACATAATTTTCATAAATTCCCACACCTTGCAAAGCGGTTGTCTGACCATAAGTAAAGGCTATGTATGCCACAATTAAAACGACAGCACCAAACAAAATTATCCTAAAAATTGGTCTGATTATTGGCAAGTTTAAAATTGTCCTTAACCAAAATAACACGAGCATATCAAAATCTCCTTAATGGCGCAATAATTGCCCACACTTTTAACGCTAAAATTATTAACAAAACTAAAAGCGCAATGCCCAACACTAATGCAACTATCCTACCAAATGTGCTAACTGCATTCACGCCGCTTGGCGCAACTCGCCTTAACCAATCTGCAAAACTCTCGCCGTCCAGCACTTCACTAGGTCGCATATCATTTATAGTGTCCCTTGCACATTCGCCATTCATTAACTGCCACTCTGGGTTTTCTGCATCTACATTTGTTCTGAATACCGGCACATCAAACTGCCCAAAAAATGTGGTGATGCTAGCCATATAAAATTCGGTTTCACTCTCTAACAATGCCCATACAGTAGTTACTTGTCTCAAAACTGCACTTGGTTGATTGCTACCTACCGCTTGTATTGTGTCTATCCGTTGTTGCTCTAAGTCGGTCGTGATAATATCCCCGTTATGAAAAACTATGGGCAAGCCACTTACAGAGTTAAACAAAGCAAAGCCGAAAAAGTCGGTCAGTTGGTTTGTTCTAGGGTTCACGAAAACCACCCTATTATCTTCCGTTACAACTGGTCTATTAATTATACTGCATTCTAGTGTTGCCCACGGGTGAGTGGTCGCGTGACTGATTAGGGTCGTTAACTCTCTAAGCGTACTCTTACCCAAAATGTCTACAACTGGCACTAAATGATTCCCCGTAAGCGTCAAAGCAACAGGACCGAACAGCACTTGTCTCCACCACGCCGGGCGTTGAAAATTTGCTATATAATTATTGTTGATGTGCCGCCCGTTCATATCATAAAATCTGTAGCCAAAGCGCTCACCTAAAATGCCATTTAGCCACCCCCTATCGTACCTTGTGCGGAATGCATAAATTAGTCTTTGCCCATCCCTTGCGTTTAAGTTAATCATAAAAACATTTCTATCTAGATTAATGGGCGTTACATATCTGCCGCCGCTTCGTAAGTAATGCCTATTAACTCTGCTATCTAAAAATATTGAAAGCGACCTATTAGCACCATCTACAAAACTCTCTGTCTCTTCATCGTATATAACTATACTACTGTCCGCTGGGTTCTTAACAGGTATGCCATCTTCCGTTACTACAATTCCAGTCTCGCGCAAATGAAACAACCGCCTACCACCCCGCGCGTATACGTAACTCTCAACCACATCATAAGGTCTATCACTCCAAATTGGCTCTACCAATCTAGGATTGTTAATAGTTAGCGGCTGTAAAATCTCACTTACTTTGCTCTCTGCGCTATATTCACTTTCTTTTGGAACAGCAACCGCAACTGCCGTTAAGCAAATAACCACCGCTACACAAATTGAAATTATTCTCATACACTAACCCCCTAACTACTCCAATCTCTTTCGCCCTGCCGCATCAACTATGCCAATTGCTATTAGTAACAAAACCAATAATCCGCCTAAAGCCAAAGCGCTTCTTAGTTCCACACCCGCAGCTTGACCAGCCACCACTAAACCTTCTTCTGTCATAAACATCTCCACTACAGACACTAACTCGGTTGGCATAATACTCGCAGCCCTAATATCCAAAACCCTTGCTGTAATTGTTACACTACCAACACCTACCGCCGTAAGCAAGCCACTTTGG
>WQRI01000003.1 GCA_009786825.1 Bacillota bacterium | reverse complement strand
TTTCCATTACTTTGCTGATAGTTATCCCTGTAACTAATGGCTGTTCTATTGTTAGTATTCTGCTTGCGTATTGGCTTGGCGTTAGTACCGAAGTCGCCGTGATTGTTACCGCTTGCGAGAATTGGTTAAGACCCCTATCGCGCGCAACCACTTCTAATACGTTCGGGTTGATGTGGTTAAGCACAAGAGTTNCGAACTGACCCGCTACGTTTTGTATGCCAACGCCCGCAACTGCGCCACAAGAACTTGTCCACACAACCCCCGAGTTTGTTCCACCGCCAAAGCCGCTTGTGCTTGCTGTTAGGCTTACACGCGGAAGTGCAGTTTCTATCGGGCGCGTCATAGGTATTAGTAGCGTTGAGTTTGTAGGCGGGGCAATTGTTACTGCCGTTACTTCCGGGTCAGACACCGCCACAAATATTCTGAACGTGCCGACTGCGCCAATAGCGCCAACCGGTGTAGCCGTAATAATTATAGGACCAGCAGCAGCCGTGCCTGTTACGCGCACGCCGTAAGCCGCGTGTGAAAGAGTTAAAAACTCGCTTGGGCTACCAATACGCGCGCCGCAACTAGACGTCCACGTAACAAGTTGGCTTGCAATATTATGCCCTTCTATTATTGCGCGAAGGTCTACGAAAGGAAGTGCCGCGTCGCCGTGCGGTATTACAAGGCGATGCTCATCTGTTCTGTCAGCCGTGCAGAAAATTGTTACGTTTGTTGCAACTGCAGAGCCGTCACGCGCAACAGTTATGTAAAACGCGCTTGGCACAAACGGCTGAACAAGGCTTGTTGCGGTTATTCTCACAACGCCCTCTGAGTGCGCCGTAAGCCTACCAGTAGTCGCATCTATTGTAGCAATCTCGGTGTCGCTAGAACTCCATACTACGCCGCGCATAGCGCTTGGCAAGTTGTAGCCATAAGCACTCGCAAAAAACTGAGTTACGTTTGTAAGAGGTGAGCCACAAGGCGGAAGCTCTATCTCTCTAAGCCCGCCCGCTTCAATCGCCACACCTACAGCCCACGCGTAAGGTGGGTCTGAGAAAACAACCTGAATGGTGAACTGACCCACAACGCTGTTATCGAAGTTAGAGCGCGCCGTGATTATGGTGGATAGGTCTGGAAGCATACTATGCTCCCACATATTCGCTTGCCACGTCGCGCGCACAAAACCGCTTACCGCGTCAACTGTGGCTACGCTCGTTCTGTTGGAAGACCACGTAACGCCCGTGTCCGTGCCGTATATGCCAGCCACATTTGCCGATAGTTGTACACTTGGCATCTGCTCTACGCTTAGTGGACGCGGCCACGCAATACCAAGCGACATTATACCGCCACTAACACCCGGCGCGCTTATGCTAACGCTGTCTACACGCCCCGCGCGCGTAAAGTTTACGGGTGCCGACTGAGCCGAGTTTACAAAGGCATTCGCGCCAGTATTCACAGCCACAACTCTCATTTGCATATTCGCCCTAGCCGGAATAACCGAGCCGCCCGCATCATTAGTGCCAGCCCAAGTAAGTAAGTTAAGGCTGTTAGCAACGCCCGCCTGAGCCGCGCCACTCGCCCCAGCCGCCGCCACTTGCGTCACAAAAACATTGTCGCGATATATTCTATAGTGAGTCGCATTAGCAACCCCGCTCCAATTAAGCGTAGACCCACCACTCACACTAACACCGCCCGGCACACCAAGCGCAGTCCAACCAACAGCAGTACTCTGCAAACTATCAGCCCAATACGAAGCCCCAGCATTACGCGCACGCACCCTAAACGTATCACCATTTCCAACAGTCGTAAGCCCCGCCAAATTCAACTCAAGCACCGCACCAACAGTCCTAAAATACACCCCATTCCTATACACCCTATACTGATTAGCACTAGCAACCTCATTCCACCTAAGCACACTACCCTCAAGCCTAACATTACCCGGCACACCCAAAGTCCCACTCCGCGTCCACGACACATTACTACTCGCCGCCGAATTATGTACATTGGCGTGAGTATTTGTAGCAACAACGTTTATGTTATTGTTATTACCAATGGGTATGCCGGATATGCCCGCAAGATTAACTGATGTTACATTTCCAACTGAATGCGCAATACTACTTCCTACTCTAATTTGGTAACCATTTGCGTGAGCAACTGCGTTCCATCTAAGCGTGTCACCGTCTACCCTAACATTAGTAGGCTGTGCTAAGTTATGGCTTTGCGTTATATTAAAAGCATTACTATCCAAATATCTAAATGAACCACTAGTCCAAGCACCAGCATCTCCACTTCTTTGACCTGTTCGCATTTCTATACGCACAGAATGTGTTCCAAATGCAAAATGAACTCCATTGTTCAAGTTTAAATTACCAGTATGCGTATTTGGTGCAGCCACGGCATTTGACTGATGAAATACTCTTACATTTGCTCCGCCACCTATAATTCTAATACTATAAATATATCTGTTATTGTTATTAGAGTTTGGACTGGCTCTACCTGCCCTTACCTCCCAATGTATTGCACCCCCACTAAAAAACGCTCTATCAAATATCTGAGCATCAGCATACTCTTGCTCGTTAGAGTTTGTAAAGTGAACAACGCCCACTACACCCCCAACTGATAAAACTAGCCCCATCGCTAGCATTATAAGCCTAGTAAACCACTTAGATTTACCAGCCCCAACTCTTAAATTTTGTTTCCCCATAATTCTTTCCCCCTTTTTATGTCATACTGAGCGAAGCGAAGTATCTAGGCGTAGCCGAATTCCGCTTCGCTAGACCCTTCACTTCGTTCAGGGTGACACTTTTATTTTGATTTAATTACCGCGCAAGCGGGTGTAACCATTGTTCAATGTTCAGTATTCATTGTTCAATTAATTACCGTTTCCGTTTTAACACTATGTCCACAAATACGCCACTTCGCGCGCAAAACCTATGAACATTCTGTTAAAGTGTATAAGTATATTTTATCAAAAAAAAAAAAAAGTCAAGCATATGAACAAACTTTTAACAAATATTAACAACAAACTTTTATGTATTAAATTAAACACAAATTTTATTGTTTTAGTTGAATACTACTTTTAAGCGACTGGACATTATTTTTGGCGACAAAATTCGACACGGCGGTGCTGGAAAATAAAAAAGGTGGCGATATATCCTAGGTCATTAGAAAAAACCACCCATAACGAATGGGTGGTTTAATACGCTTTTTTGAGTTTGGACTATAGTTACTTGTTGATTTACTTGTTGCCCTTTTGGGCTTCGGCTTTTTTTGCGGCTAGTTGCTCATCGCGCTTTTGTATCATAGATTTAACTTTCATTAGTCTTACTATTACGCTCCGCTCATCTTCGCCTAGTTTCATTTTGATGTATTTTATTGTTTTTAGCATTTGCGGGATAAGTACGTGTTCTAGTGCGTTAACGCGGCGACGTGTTTTTTCTATCTCATCTGCTAGCATAGAACAAGTTTTTTCTAGTTGCGCAAGGGACACCATTTTTTCTAAAAGTTTTGAAATAGTAACTATGCTTGCATCTAAATCTGCCGTTATGCCTAAAAAACTGTACGGGATAAGGTCTGTAGAATCTGCTACATTAAGTTGTAGTATTGGTACTTTAACGCTCATTATGTTGCCTAGTGAGACTGCAAGTGTAGCCTTAGCCGCCGGCATAGCAAGCGCCGTTTCTATACTTTGGGTTGGCGATATTGCACTTGCAAGTTTAAACTGTCTAAGGGCTGCTGTAAGTTCGCGCTCTACTTCAATACGTAAATCGCGACACCTTTTTATGATTAATAAAAACTGCCTTACCATTTCATCTGCTTTATCTTTTAATAACTTATGACCCCTAACCGCCGTTTTGTGACGCGCTTGAAGCCTTTTCAACTCCATTCTTGTGGGGTTGACTCTAAGTAATTCTGCCATAATATCCCTTAGTTAATTAAGCCCTATAAACTTCGCTATGCTTCGTCAATCTTTACGTTTTGCTCAAGTTACGTACCGAGTGGTACGCGCCTTTCGCAAAGCCGCAGATTTCCTTGCCTAGCTTGCTTCTAGTGCTTAATTATGCATTACACTTTGCTTTTTTAAAAATCGTTTTAAGATACCCTTAAATTAATGGCTAGATGCAAATAAGACAAGGCGAGATGCGGATTTGTGAGGGAGCGTACTTATTGTACGTGACCGAAACAAAACGTAAATCTCAACGCAGTATTATGCCGCATATAGACATTAATTTTTATTAGTGTTGTTCTTTTTTGTCAATCTGCCCCGGTATCTTTTTTGCTAAGCCGCCCTCGCCTATTTGAGTTGGCACATAGTATTTTTCTATGTGGTTTGCTTTGGCGCGCTTAAGTTCTGACTTTGGAAGCATACCCATAAGTTTCCAACCTATATCTAGCGTGTCTACTATATTTCTGTTTGTTTGCCAGCCTTGCCCTACAAATACTTTTTCAAACTCTTCTGCAAACTTTGCGTAGATTTTGTCTATATCTGTTAGTGCCGCTTCACCTAGTATAGACGCTAGTTCTTTAGCATCTTTACCACGCGCATAGCACGCAAAAAGTTGGTTTAGTACGCTAGAGTGGTCTTCTCTTGTTTTGCCCTCGCCCATACCTTTATCTTTTAAGCGTGAGAGTGACGGCAGTACATCTATTGGTGGGAATATACCCTTTTTGTTAAGTGAGCGGTCTAGCATTATCTGCCCTTCTGTGATATAGCCCGTTAAGTCTGGAATTGGGTGAGTCTTATCATCTTCTGGCATTGTTAGAATTGGTATTTGCGTGATAGAGCCTTTTTTGCCCTTGATACAACCTGCTCTCTCATACATAGATGCTAGGTCTGTATATAGATAGCCCGGATAACCACGCCTGCCCGGAACTTCTTTTCTAGCGGCAGAAACTTCGCGAAGCGCGTCCGCATAGTTTGTGATGTCTGTTATTATAACAAGTACGTGCATATCAAGTTCAAACGCCAAATACTCAGCAGCCGTAAGCGCCATACGCGGTGTAGCGATACGCTCTACCGCCGGGTCGTCCGCTAGGTTCATAAACATAACTGTTCTGTCTATTGCGCCCGTTTCTTTAAAACTTTGTACGAAATAATCTGCTTCTTCGTACGTTATACCAACCGCCGCGAAAACAACCGCAAAACTCTCATCTGCTTTCAAAACCCTTGCTTGCCTTGCGATTTGTGCAGCAAGTTGCGCGTGCGGCAAGCCCGAAGCCGAGAAAACCGGAAGTTTTTGTCCCCTAACAAGCGTGTTTAAGCCATCTATTGCCGATACGCCTGTTTGAATAAAGTCTGATGGGAATGTTCTTGCTGCTGGGTTTATTGGTAGCCCGTTTATGTCTAAACGCTGGTGCGCTACTACTGGTGGTCCGCTATCTTTTGTTCTGCCTAGCCCGTCGAATACGCGCCCTAAAATGTCTGGGCTAGCATCGAAAGTTAGAGACTTACCGATAAACCTAGCGCGTGAAGTATTAATCTGAAGCCCTTGAGAAGACTCGAACAACTGAACAAGCGCCTTATCTTCGTTCATTTCTAAAACTCTGCCCATTCTAACGCGCCCATCAATTTGAATAACTTCTACAAGTTCGTTATACTTAACGCCCCTAACACCCTCTACAAGCATAAGAGGTCCGACACTTTCATTAATCGTTTTATATTCTACAAACATTAGTCTTGCCCTCCTTTTGCAATTAATTCGCCAATTTCATCAACCATATCTGTGCCGATTTTTTCTATAATGTGTAAGTCTTTTTCTGGGTTAAACTTTGCCCGACCTAGTTGCTCGAACGCTTTTATTTTAAGTAGGTCTCTAATTTCTACGTTTGCGTCTAAAGCGTCGTTACCCAACTTATACATATTCATTATTATGCGAAGCAGCGTTATCATTTTTTGTGGCGATGCGTAAGTGTCTACTTTGTCGTATGCATCTTGTTGTAAGAAGTCTTCCCTTAGCGATTTTGCGCTTTCCATTTTCCATCTATCTCTTGGCGATAATGCATCCATACCTACAAGCCTTACAATCTCATCTAACTTCGCTTCTTCTTGAAGTAATGCCATTGCCGCTTTTCTGTTAGCCGACCAATCAGGCGCAACGTTTTCGTCGTACCACTTGCCTAGTGTTTCTACATAAAGCGAGTATGATAATAGCCAGTCTATTGCTGGGAAGTGACGCTTGTAAGAAAGTGATGATGACAGCCCCCAATATGCTTTTACTATTCTCAGCGTGCCTTGAGATACTGGCTCTGCTAAGTCGCCACCCGGTGGCGATACTGCACCGATTGCCGATATTGCACCAACGCGCCCTTGTGTGCCTAAACAGTTTACGCGACCAGCCCTTTCGTAGTACTCTGCAATTCGCGAGCCTAAGTAAGCAGGGTAGCCCTCTTCACCCGGCATCTCTTCTAGTCTGCCCGAGATTTCTCTAAGTGCTTCTGCCCAGCGCGATGTACTGTCTGCCATTATAGCAACAGAGTAGCCCATATCTCTAAAATATTCTGCTATTGTAATACCCGTGTATATGCTAGCCTCGCGCGCCGCAACGGGCATATCTGATGTGTTAGCAACTAAAACTGTGCGCTCCATTAGTGGTCTGCCAGACTTTGGGTCTGCAAGTTCTGGGAATTCTACTAAAACGTCTGTCATCTCGTTACCGCGCTCGCCACAGCCTACGTATACAACAATCTCGGCATCTGCCCACTTTGCTAGTTGGTGCTGAACAACTGTTTTGCCCGACCCGAACGGACCCGGAACAGCAGATACACCCCCCTTAGCAATTGGGAAAAACATATCTATGCTGCGTTGTCCTGTCATAAGTGGGATATCTGGGCTAAGTTTAGAAGCATAAGGTCTGCCACGCCTAACAGGCCACTTTTGCATCATAATAACATCGCGTACGCCGTCTTTAGTTTTGATTTTTGCAACAACATCTACTATTGTGAAGTTGCCCGACTTGATTTCTGTAATCTCGCCATCAACCCCAAACGGCACCATTATCCTATGCTCTACAAGCGGGGTTTCTTGAACAACGCCAATAACATCGCCCGCCGCCACTTTGTCTTTAACTTTAGCGGTTGCTTTAAACTCCCATTTTTTATTTCTGTCTAGGTTATGAACTTCTAAGCCACGCGCAATACGCTCGCCGCTTAACTTTATAATTTCTGTTAGCGGACGCTGTATTCCGTCGAAAATTCCTTCAACAAGCCCCGGACCAAGCTCTAACTCTAGCGGCGCGCCCGTAGAAACTACAGGCTCACCCGGACCGATTCCCGATGTCTCTTCATAAACTTGAATAGACGCCATATCGCCCCTAAGCTCTATAATCTCGCCAATCAGCCTCTCTTTAGAAACTTGTACAACGTCGTACATTCTAGCATCTGCCATTCCCGACGCTACAACTAATGGTCCCGATACTTTTACAATTTTACCAGCCATATTTTCCTCTTTATTTGTTTTGCGGGGGACAGTTTTTTGGGAAAAAAATTCCCCCACACCCCCTAAAAAAATTATTTTGTGTGTAGTTTATATATAAAACCTTTTTATATCTTTAAAAGTGCAATGCTAAACGCTAAATTTAAGTGCTAGATGCAAGTAAGACAAGGCGAATGGCGGATTTTCAAGGGAGCGTACTAATTGTACGTGACCGCAGAAAACCGTAACATTCAACGAAGTATTACGCCGCATATAGCGCTTAAATTATTCGCCTAATAGAATGTCCGCCCCTATAGCCTTCTCTATATTTCGCTTCAAGTTGGTCATACCTAAACCCATTGTGCCGTTAGAGCTTGGTATTGGTATGATTGATGGGAAAGGTTGTGCCATAAAGCGCTCTAGAATTTCGTCTTGCCCCTCGCACGCTTCTTCTGTTATAAATATAACGCTGTACTCTTCGTTTGCTAAGCGGCGCAAAGTTTTTCTTATCTCGTCTTTATCTTTTTCTACGGGGAACGTCTCCATACCAACTGCCTTAAAAGCAATTATACTCTCTTTATCCCCAATTACTGCTATTTTACCTTTTGCCATTTATAACGCTCCGCAATGTTAAATTTTAAATGTTAAATTTTTAATTGTTTTATCCTTTGTGTTTTTTTCTTTTGACAGTCAGAATTTTCACTTGCGAACAACTTGCAAATAAATATTTCTGCGAAGCAGGTGAAAACATTTACCATTAAAAATTTAAAATTTAACATTAATTAAAATATTTTGCGCATACGTTTTGCCAACGCTTCTGGTGGCAACTCGTATTTTATTGCTATTAGTATTAGTTTTACAACCCTTATCTCGTTTAGTTTAGATAGATAGTATGCGATGTAGGGTTGTATTCCCGTAAAGTTGTTTTTCTTTTCATCAAACAGTTTTAGCAAATAGTTGTCTGCTTCTCTTTCTAGAATAAGTGTGATATCACCCACACTACCTTGCGCGCTACCATCTATAACATCTGCAATAACTTGCGGGTAGTACAGCCTTATAGAGTTTAAAAACTCTAAAGGTTGCTCGTTTGCGTAAGCCATTATCAAAGTAGTTAAAGGTATGTTGCCCCCACTAATTAAAGACGAAGCAAGTTGGTCTACCGAAAAGTTTAAAGGCTTTGTTCTTAAAACGGATAGTATGTTTATAAAGTCTATCTCAGACTTCACGTAAGTTGCAAGCGTAGTACACTTAACACCCCTTATCTCGTTTTTAATAACTTCGAAAAGTGCGCCGTCTATTGTTAAATCTATATCCCTTGGGCTTTCTCTTTTGCTAGTGTCTATAACCTCGCGTATAGCCGCGTGCAAGTTAGTGTCGAAATTGCCGTCCCCTTGCTCTATAAATCTGTTTAACTCGGCAACACTAATGTCGCTACCATCATAAAGCATTAAGTCGCCTTCTTTAATGCCCGCAAACTTTATTTTTAAAAGCGCCTTAGCGTTGTGATAGTTTAGTTTAGATAGAAAAACCCGTCGCACGCTAGAATTTGTTGCTACGCTCTCAAAAACCTCTATTGTCTTAGCTTGCTCTAGCCTTATTGCTTTTTCGAAGTCGCCCGCCTTAAGCGCTTCTGCGTTGTAGCCCGCGTCCGTTAGCATAGATAAAGCAACAGACATATTCTCAGCCTTAGCAAGTCTGTTTATAGCCTCTGCCGACATTAAGTTGTTTCTGATAACAACAATTCTACCATTCGCAAATAAATTTCCCATATCTAAAAAAACTCCGTTTTTTTAACTGAACACTGAACAATTAACAATGAACAATTGTTTCACCTTGCTTCGCAAGAAATATTACATTTCAAAAATTCCAGCAAAACCAAGTTACAACTGTTAAAACGCTTTTGTGTTTATCGTATTTAACAATTATTCAATGTTCAGTGTTCAATGTTCAATCTAATTAATGCATTTATGCATTAATTAGTTGCGCTACAACACTTGGCTCTATATCTACGCGCGTGTTTGCAACAAGTGCTTCTATTGTTATAATTTTGTCTGCCCTTTTGCCCGTTAATAAAAGCCCAGACTGCAATTCATTTTTATGCTTTGCTATTTTTAACTTCTTACCAGCCTTTTTAGCAGCACCATCTATAAAAGCTTGCGTAAACACTTTCTCATCTTTTTTAGATACAACAACCTCGTCGCCATCGTCCGCAACTGATATTATAAGTGTCTCAAACAATTTTTTATAGTCTGCGTCTTTCATCTTTGCAAAAGCCTCGCGCGCTTTAGAAAACGCAATTTCTAAAACCTCGTTTTGCGCATTTACATAAACATCACGAGTTGCATTTTTGCTAGATGCCTCTTGCCTTTCTTTAATTGCCCTAACTTCTGCCTCGGCTTGTTGCAAAGCATCTTTATAACTTCTGTCTGCCATAGCTTGAGCCGAACCTATAAGCGCTTCTGCTTCTGCTTGTGCCTCCGACAAAAGAAGGTCTGCTTCTGCCTTAGCAGTTTCTAAAATTTTAGAAATAATTTCTTTTTTACCCATTTTGTTACTCTCGTGCAAACTCTAAAAATTTGCATTAACTTTTTGCTCTCTATAATTTAAGTGTTACCGTTAAACTGCCCCTAGCCCTTAAAACTTAGTCTACCAAAAATACCTATTTTTGCACTAACACCAAAATATTTATTTTTTGCACTAACACCAAAAATATTTGTTTTTTACACTAAGCAATACTCATTCACTAAGCATTTTTACGGCGTTGGATATATTGGCAATGTTGGTACGTATGGAATGTATGGCTCAGAACCCGAAACCGCGTTAACAAGTAAGAAACTTATAAGTAAGCCGAAAATCGCGAACGTCTCGATTAGTGCAACCTTAATAAACGCACGACCCATAAACGCCGGGTTTTTCGCTATCATAGCAACAGCGCCCTGACCAGCACCACCCTGCGCCGCCGCAGACGCAAAACCTAATATACCAACCGGAAGTGCAGCAAAGGCATAAGCAATACCTTGCTCTGTAGAGATGTAAATATCGTCGCTTCCACCGATAACTCCGATATCTAAAAGTATTAAGAAAGATATTAAAAGTCCGTAAATAATTTGTGTAGACGGGAATAATTGAATAATTAATGCCCTTGCAAAAAGTTCTGGTCTTTCTGCAACAACGCCCGTTGAGAATGCACCTATTCTACCAGCACCAATACTAGAACCGATACCAGCACCCGCTACTGCTATAGCGGCTCCTAAGAAGCCCCACGCTATACCCATAGTAAGTATCATTTTTTTTCTCCTTGTTGGTTACACAAAACCAACTTTATGAATTTTATTTATTTATTTAAAATGTTAAATGTTTAATTTTAAATGTTAAATGGTTAAACTCATTATATGCCGTACATTTGAGCGTCGCAGTTTTCATTTGCTTTAAATTTGCAAAATGAAACTTGCCCGCGAAGCAGGTGAAACCATTAAACATTAAACATTTAAAATTTAACATTGAATTAATTTACTTTTACATATTTATGTTGTCCGCCGAATGGAACAAACAGTCTACCGCCACCCTCGTAAAAACGCGGGAACGATTCTACAAACTGTAATCTAAGTGTTTGGATATACGTGCTTAAAAGTGCAAGCGCAAGTGAGAATGTATGCCCCACAATTAAAACTAGCACGCTTCCTATTATAGCAGCCCCGCCCGCATCTGCAAACATCTGCGCCAAACTAAAGAATACAAGCCCGAATACGCCCGTAGAAAGTGCCAAACCTAATACACGTAGATATGATAGTACATCTGATAAATGATTAACATAACCATAAAGCCCGCCAAGCCCGCCAAACACTTTTCCGAATATAGACCTACTCTGATATCCATTTGCTAAAAGTAATACTGTTCCGCCCACAATAAACACCAAGCCTAGTGTAGTTAGCGCCGCTATGCCCGTCATAAATAACTCAGCGCCCATAAACTCTTCTTGACCAATCAGTACAAAGAAAAGCCCAAACAATATTAGCATCCAACTTCCGTTTTTAATTATGCCCTCTAGTAAGTTGCCTTCCCTTGCCCTTTCTGCCAAACCAAATATGTTAGATGTGCCAAGGTGTAAGCACGCTATTATTATACAAAGCATCATCATATCTACTGCATCGGATAGTGGGTCTATAAATGATACTGTTGTTAAAAAGTCACCAAAACCGCCCAAATACTGTGGTGGAACTCCAAAGAAAGAGCCAAAGGCTAATCCCCAGAATATTGCCGCAAGTCCGCACATTGCTAAAACTCTTAGTACTGCCGCAAAACCACCTTGTGGCTTTTTAATTAAAAGGTAAGGACCAAGACCCACAAATAAGATAAGCCCATAGCCCAAGTCGCCCAACATCGCGCCAAACAATATCCAAAACCACACACCAACAAAAAGCGTTGGGTTAGTTTGCTTGTGGCTTGGCGGGCTATACATATTAGCAACGCTCTCAAATGGCTTTACTAACTTAGGGTTTTTTAAATATGTAGGTGGGGTTTCTTCTTCGCTTGCCTCATCAAAACCAACTTCTATTCTAGTGCAGGCTTTCTCAAGCGCAGTTTTAACATCATCTTGATGAGTCTCTGGCACCCACGCCGTAAACGCAAACGCCGTTCTTGTTTTTAAACTGCTTTGTGTTGCATCTAACCTTGCTAGCGCTGAAAGCAAACTATCGTGAGCAATTTTAAAGTCTGTGCCACTTTTTGCGTAAATTTGCATAACCTGCGTTTGACCATCAAAAATTTCTTTTTCTAAAGCCGCAACCTTTGTGTCTATATAGTTTAAAAGCTCTACGCCCGTTTTGTCGTCTTTAAGCATTGTTGGCTTAAAATCGTAAGTGTGTAATAAAGCCTCTAACTTCTCTTTATGCTCAACCGCCGCAACCGCCAAAACACCACTTGTTTTTTTAGCGCCGCCCACAACTTCGAATAAAATGCCAAGGCTAGAATACTCTTCGCTCTCGCCAATCTCTTTTATAATGCTGTCTACCGCTTTGGTCTTTACTGTTCCTAAAAACTTTACAGTAGCCGCGCTTAGTCTCATTTCAGAAAACTTGTTAGAGAAATTATTAAAAAACCTAGCGTCATTACGCTTGTTTAAAAGTGAGTCGTACTCTCTTTTAGCAAGCGTAGTTTTGCCCGCAATTTCTAAAAGTTTTTCTGCCTCTACAAATATTTGCTCGTTTTCGTAAAAAGACAAAAACTTATCGTGCGAGATGTCTAAACTGCCACCCTCTATTACCGCTTCCGCCCCATATGTATTTTGCTTTTTCTTTTTTAAGATGCTATAATACTCGTTAGCAAATTTAATAGCCTGCGTAACCCTTTCAAGTTTAGTCTGATACACAAAACCACTATCAGCGTCAAACTTTGTTCGCTCTACGCCATCTAGGTTAGATATATCAATGCATTGCAGCCTTTCAATCTCGTTAAGTATTACATCTCTATCAGACAGCAACCCAACGGCTGTCATTTTTTTCATTTTGATGATAGACATATTTGCTCACCTTTCTATGTTGAATGTTAAATTTTTAATTGTAAATGTTAAATTGCATTCTGCTCTATCTTTGCATTCTGCTCTATTTTTTTGCTGGCTTTTTAGCCGTAGTTTTAGAAGCAGTAGTCTTTGGCGCAGCCTTAGCAGTAGCCTTAGAAGCCGAAGCCTTAGCCGGTGCTTTTTTAGCCGCAGTCTCTTCCACGCCCGAATATTTTTGCACTACAGCGCCAACTATAAAATCAGCAACTTTAGCATACTTTTTTGTTGCTTCCGCCTTTAAGTTTTTTGCCTTTTCGCTAAACTCTGCCTCGTACTTTTTTATAACTCTCTCATCTGTTTCTATGCTAGACAATATCTGAGCAGTCTCAATGTTAGCCTTTTTTGCTAACTCTTCAATAATGGTCTCTGCTTGCCTTTTTGCGCTAGTAACAATTTGTGCAGACTTCTCTCTTGCATCTTTAACAATAATGTCTGCCTCTGCCTCTGCCGCTAAAATCTCTTTAATTAACTTGTTTTGCATAACTTCTCCAAATTACAGTAGTGTACAATGTACAATGTACAAATGATTTAACTCGCTTCGCGAGAATATTGCAAGTTCAAATTGTGCGCACTAGTTGTGTAACTGCTCTAACGCTTTGCGTTTTATGAGTTTCGCATTTGTAATTTGTAAATTGTAATTTGTAATTTAATTTATTCTATAAATTTCTTATTTCTCTATTTTATCCACCCGAGCCTTGTGCCTACCGCCCTCAAACTTTGTGGTTAAAAAGTTTTCTATAATACTATATACTTCTGCTTCGTTTTCTAAAAATCTTGCGCCCAACACTAAAACATTTGCGTCGTTATGTTGCCTTGTAAGTTTTGCGCGCTCGGCGTCTTCTACAAGTGCTGCCCTTATGCCACCAACTTTGTTTGCCGCTATGCTCATTCCTATCCCGCTGCCGCAAATTAAAAAACCGACCTTGCTCTCCCCCGCGGCAACAGAAAATGCCACTAATTTTGCAAAATCGGGATAATCAACAGACTGCTCAGAGTCGGCTCCTAAGTCTTTAAACTCTAGTTTTTGGCTTTCACCACTAAAGCTACAAGGTAGAACCTTGCCGCTAAAATGTTTAATAATCTGGTTTTTAAGTTTAAATCCAGCGTGGTCACAAGCGATAGCAATCATTCCGCTTACCCCCAAAACATATGGTGGACTAATTTGCATTAAACAAAATAGTGTAAAATACGCACCGCGCTAGTCACCAGCCTTGCTACACAAGATATGTAGCAAACGATTTAAACCTAACTTAAAAGACAAACGTTAGAAAAAAAACTTATAGCCAGCCACTAACAAAAGCGCTATATATTTAAAGGGCTTAACTCCCTATACAATAATATTATAACACTTTTACAAAAATAATGCAATCATTTTTGTAAAACTTTTTCTAGAATTTTTTCAGCAACTCCCCCACTTACCTCCTTACTTTCAGCACGTAAGTTCATAAATGAGTATATTGTTCTAGGTTGTGTTGTTCGTTGGCACGAGAATGTATAAAATTTTGACCTTTGGCTTGCCGTAGGCAAACAACCGACAAAATTTTATACTTCGAGTGCCGGGCTATTACGCGCTTGCTTTGTGCATTTTCTATAAAGTGGCTAATCGTAATGGCATCTAAGTTAGTCTCACTAAACAGCCACTCAATCACAGCGCGACAAGCCTCGGGTATAAGCCCGCGCCCCCAATAAGCCTTAGACAAAACAAACCCTAACTCTCTCATAATAAGCCCTGCATAAATTTTGTTGTCCGCTTGGGTTCTAACACTCTCATTAATACCCAAACTGCCTATAAGTTTACCGCGCGGGTGAACAGCACTAACAGTCGCCTTGTCTACAATAGCAAACTCTTTCTTACCACTTATAAACATATTTAAAATCTCTAGGCTCTCGGTCTTACTTTTATGATAACTCCAACCCGCCATCTCACCAACACCAGCCACACTCGCATACTCATAAAAATCGTCCAAATCGTCTAACCTAAAAGCCCGCAAAACAAGCCGCTCAGTCTCCAACACAACCCCACTCACATCAATAACAACCATAATCTTTCACTCCTAAAAATTTTAAAATGCTCTAACTCTCCTTATATTCGCTTTGCCAACAGGGTTTTGCGAATGCACGTACAACTTATAAATCACCCTGTGCTTCGTGCATTTATTTTACCACATTCAAAATCACAAGTCAATCTTTTATAGTACCCGGCGAGATATACATCTAGAATGTTATTTGGGTTTTTGCGGGTTGTGTTGAGGCTAGTAGGTTTCCGTTTTTATAAGAGTATAGAACTGGTGCGCGCGTGCTTAGGGCTTCGTGGAAGTTGGTCGCATCTAGTATTATAAAGCTTGCGGGGTTGCCCTTTTTTATGCCGTAGTTTTTTAGGCTTAGGGTTTTTGCTGCGTTTGTGGTTACTAGTTTGTAAGAGTTTAGAATTTCTTCATAGCCCATCATCTGGCACACGTGCAGCCCCATATGAACCGGGTCTAGCATATTGCCCGTGCCTAGTGGGTACCACGGGTCTTGTATGCAGTCGTAGCCAAACGACACATTATTGCCGTTTGCCAAAAGTTCTTTCACTCGCGTTAGCCCGCGCCTTTTTGGGTAGGTATCAGTCCTACCTTGAATGTGAGTGTTTATGTGCGGGTTGGATACAAAGTTGATATCACTCTTGCCCAAAATCCTGAACAACTTGTAAGCGTAAGCATTATTGTAAGAACCCATAGCCGTTGTGTGAGAAGCCGTAACCTTGCTTTTTAAACCGCTCTCGTACGCGCGAGTCGCAACAGTCTCTAAAAAGCGCGAAGCATCGTCATCTATCTCATCGCAATGAATATCCACAAGTTTGTTGTGCTTTAGGGCTAGTTCTATCGCAAAATTTACAGACTCGACCCCATACTCTCTCGTATACTCAAAATGCGGAATAGCCCCAACAACATCTGCCCCCTCTGCAATTGCTCTCTCCATTAGCGCGCGCCCATTTTTGTAAGACATTATCCCCTCTTGCGGAAAGGCAACAATTTGTATGTTTACAAAATTTTTCAACTCTTCCCTTAACTCTACAATCGCTTTTAGCGCCGTAAGTTTTTCGTCCGTCACATCTACGTGCGTGCGAATATGCTGAATGCCGTGCGCCGCTTGCATTCTAACCGCCCTATTCACGCGCGACTTCACATCATCTGCCGTAAGCGTTTGCTTCCTTTTAGACCATATCTCTATCCCTTCAAACAGCGTACCACTTAAATTCCAAACCGGCTCGCCCGCCGTCAGCACAGAATCTAGATGCATATGAGAGTCTATAAATGGCGGAAGCATCAACTTACCACCTAAGTCTAACACATTCTCGCCCGCCTTTTTTGTAATGTTTTTGGCAATAGTCTCAAACTTGCCATCTTTTACCCTAACATCAACCGCTTCTTTAGCGTTTTCTAAAAATACATTTTTTATAAGCATAATTATCCCCATCAGAGAATGCAGAACTGAAAATTCTACTTAAATCAAAAGGGCGGTTAACATTCCACCGCCCCCTTAACTTCCGTAACCACCCCTACATATTATTAAAGGTGAAATAGCACGCCTTATCTCGCAAGTTCCTTAGCCCTATTATAGTTCTAGGTTGTGGTGAGATGTCAGCGCAGATATATAAAATTTTTGACCTTGTGACTACGCCCGCAAGCCTTAAGCCAAACGCTACCTGAAAACTGCGGAGGCACTCAGACAAAAATTTTATTTATCAAGCACCTCTTGCTGTGCAAGCGGGTCTTTTTCTTTACCTTGGAAAAGCGTACCAGCCGCGCAAATAAATATAGCACCTATTATTAAAGCAATATGCGTAACAACAAGCGTTATGTTAGATGTAAACCCGTGGATAATCACAAAGCCCACTAAGAAAGCCGCCACAAAAATAGCACCCGCTAAAAGCATAACACTTGCAACAATTGTTCTGCCTATCTCTGCCGCTTGCCCATCAGCCTTTAAATTGTTTACTCTAAAGTTTACAAACAAGCCAATAAAATAGAACAATGCAGCAACTACCATCGCATTAACTGGCGCAATACCAAATGGCTCTACTTCGAAAATGGTTGGTATATTTGCAATTAAAGCCGCAACAACAACACCCGCTATCGCAAAATGATTTATTGTTCTTGTAGGGTTAGTGTCTTTTGCGTAGTTTCTTTTTCTAATAAAATAGTCTAGTATTAGTATTATACCAATCGGCGGAAGCGTAGCACTTAAAAAACCAAGCCACGTAACAAAATTCCAGTAAAGCCAGTATGCCGCAAGTGTTGCGATAATACCGCCCACTAATACCATATTTCTTTTGCTAAGTAATGTAAAGCCTTTCTCTTCTGTCTCTTGTGGTTTTACGTTTTGCTTTACAACCTGCGTTTGCTTTATAGCGCCGCTCTCATAAAGTTCGTCCTTTGTTGTGTTTGCAATATTGTGCATACCTAAAGACGCCGAGTATAACCCGCTGTCGTTCGTTGTCCAAATGTTTAAACCTAAAACAACTATTGCTACAAGTGCTAAGTTTTGCGCTATCATAACATTAAATATGTCGTTGTAATCCGGACCCATAACACCGCCACCCACAGCACCAAACATAAACATAAGCGTGTTTCCTAAAAAGAAAGCCGCCGCAGTACATATTACAGCAATTCTAGCGCTTTTTGCAAATCGTGCAAAGTTTGGCGTAGCCGTACCACCACTTATAAACGTACCAATAACAATTCCGATACCAGCCATAACTGTAATTTGTTCGCCACCACCAAAAATGTTGCGGAATGGTCCGTCAAAATCATTAAGCGCCATACCCATAGAAATACTACCAAGTATAACAATTAATGGCATAGATATAAAGCTTAAAACTTGTAGTCCTCTAATGCCAAAAAACGCAGTAGCAGTCATAAGCGCACCACCACCAATAATCAACCACCAGTGGTTAATATCTAAGTAATTAGCAACCGGAATCGCTAACATACCAATACCTACACCAACCCAGCCGATTTGCGTAAAGCCTATCATTACAGATGGCAAGAAAGAGCCGAATTTACCGAAAGAGCGCCTTGCTAAAAGGTCCATACTAAAACCCGTCTTGCTACCTATGTATGCAAGTAAAGATGTGTAGGTCATTAAAATAAGACCACCAATTACAATAGCCCAAATAAAATCAGAAAGTTGAAGTCCACCACCAAGCGTGTTTCCAGCCCACATACTAGCCGAAAAAAGCGTGAAGGTAACCATAAGCACAAACATAACTAAAAAGCCTTTGCGCTTGTTGTCTGGTATATGACCAGCCTCGTATTCTGTAGATAAACTGATTTTTCTTTTAACAGAAAAGCCAGCCTGTCCGCCCGCCACAGCAGGCACCTGTTCGTTAGTGGTTTGCACTTCTGTGCTTTCCACTTCTTTGTTGTCCGTGTTGTCATTCATTTTGATGTGTCTCCTTTTTTGCCCAGTTTTTAAAACCGGTATTTATATATAAAAATATTTTTTCTGACTATAAGTTTTTCTACCGCACTTTCTGCCTTGCCACCTTTCTACCTTATTCAACCTTTTGCAAAACCAACAGTTAAGCGTGTGTCACCTATCCAAAACTTACGCAACTCACAAAAAAAATACCACTACAAAAGTAGCGGTATTAATTATAACAACTGATAAAAATATAAAACACGCAAGCAACTCTCTTACTATCAATATGCATTACTATTTTATTTTGGAATTTACTACGCTTCATCTACAAAAACCTTTGTTAATCATATTTCAAAAAAATCACACAACAAATCCAACCCCCATATTATACCAAATTCCGCAAAATAAAGCAAGCATTTCAAGCAAAAAATTCTCTTACTAGATATAACAATTTTTAGGTTCTGTGAAAAAAGTTGCGGTATAGCAAAAAACCTTTAAATAGCAAAGCACATTTAAAGGTTTTGGTTCCATACAATAAAAATAGTGTTACACTAGTTCTAGGATTGCGATTTCTGCGTTGTCGCCTTGGCGCCTGCCTAGTTTGATTATGCGAGTGTAGCCGCCGCCTTGTCCTGTTTCTTCTTTGCGCTTTGCGTAGCGTGGTGCGTATTCGTTAAAGATTTTCTCTACTAGTGGGTGGTTTATAGAGCGCGTTCTTGCTTTGAATGCTGCCTTTTTTTCTTTTGGGTGTTGTAACTCTTGCAAGTCGTACACTTTAGACATTATAAGACGCCTTGCGTTTAAACGCTTTGGTCCGTCGTTAACAACATCTACTGT
The DNA here is from genome assembly GCA_009786825.1 of Bacillota bacterium. Classification (GTDB taxonomy): domain Bacteria; phylum Bacillota; class Clostridia; order Christensenellales; family WQRI01; genus WQRI01. The sequence continues at coordinate 33,973 of WQRI01000003.1, read as the reverse complement.
TACCTTGTTGCCCTTAACGTTTACCTTTTGCTTTTTAACCTTAGTTACATCGGTGTAAGAATTTACTGCCAGAGTAATTATTTTCTCGGCGTAAGACCTAACTTCTTTTGCCTTATGCAAAGTAGTTTCTATTCTGCCATACCACAGTAAAAACGACGCTTGATTTCTTAAAAGCGCTTTTCTGTGTGCTGAGTCTCTACCTAATTTTCTTTGATTATTTGCTCCCATTATTTTATCTCCAAAGTGTCAAGCGTTTAAAACTTGAAAAATAGTTCCCCTAATGATTTGAAGTTGTAGATAATTAGTTTCCTTTATGATTTGAAGTTGTAGATACAAGCAAGACACCTCGCCTTTTGACGCTTTCGCTACGCAAAAGGCTAAAACCTTACGGTTTACGGCTCGGTCGAAGAGCGGCGGATTTTCAAGGGAGCGTACTAAATGTACGTGACCGCAGAAAACCGTAACGCTCGACGAAGTATTGCGCAGTATATACGACTTCAAATTTAGTCTTCTTCCGTGCGGAATCCCAACCCCATATTCGCTAACTTGTTTACAATTTCGTCTAAAGACTTTTTGCCTAGGTTTTTAACCCTTAGCATTTCATCTTCTGTTTTGTTTATTAAATCTTGTACTGTGTGAATGTTTGCGCGCTTTAAGCAGTTAGAACTTCTAACAGAAAGCTCTAAGTCTTCTATAGACATTTCTAAAATTTCTTTCTCTTTGTCTTCTTGCGGCTGAGTTAGTATTGTTGTTCTGGCTATATCTTCTACTAGCGTTACGAACAGTTGAGTATGCTCTTCTACAATTTTTGCAGATAGTGCTACTACTTCTTTTGCTGATACTGTTGCGTTTGTTGTAACTTCTAGCGTTAGTTTGTCGTAGTCTATATTTTGTCCAACACGCGTGTTTTCTACAAAATAGTTTGCTTTTATAACAGGTGTAAAAGTGCTATCCATTGGTATGTAACCAATTGGTTGGCGAGGGTCTTTATTGCGCTCTGCAGACACATATCCGCGCCCCCTACCCACAACAACGTGCATATCTATCTTACCGCCTTTGTCTAGCGTGCAGATATAGTGTTCTGGGTTTAGAATTTCTACTTCTGGGTTAGTTTCAAAATCTTTCGCTGTTAGTATGCCTGCCTTGTTTGCTATAAGCCTTAGAGTTTTTTTGCTTGTGATATCTTCATCTAAAATTTTAACCGCTAAGCCTTTAAGGTTTAGTATGATGTCTACAACATCTTCTTTAACACCCTTAATTGTTGAAAACTCGTGTGCAACCCCATCTATAGTAACACCAACCGCCGCCGCACCCGGCAACTGAGACAAAAGCATTCGCCTAAGCGAATTTCCTAAAGTAGTTCCGTAACCGCGCTCTAGTGGGTCTACCACAAATCTAGCAAAAGACAAATCTGCACTTTCTTTTTCCAGTCTGATTTTTGGCGTTTCTACTTGCATCATAATTTATTTTTCTCCGATTAATTTAAATTACAAATTACAATTAACACTGAACATTGAACACTGAACAATTGCTTTATGGCTTCTTCGAAGCCTTTTTAATTGTTAGTGTTTTTTGGTTGTACGAACTTTGCCGTCCGCTAAGACAAAAAAATTATTCAATGTTAAGTGTTCAATGTTCATTGAATACTAGCGCATAGTGCTTTAAAAATTAACGGCTGTATAATTCTACGATTAACTGCTCGTTAATGTTTAAATCTATATCATCGCGCTCTGGCAGTTGAAGCACAGAGCCACTAAGTTTATTAAAGTCGAACTGCAACCACTTTGGCATTGTTACCTTTGCGCCGCGTAAGTCTTTATACATTTGCATAGACTGCTTGCTTTCTTTAATGGATATAATGTCTCCCGCCTTTACTAAGTAAGATGGTATGTCTACAGTTTTTCCGTTAACTGTGATGTGTCCGTGGTTTACAAACTGCCTTGCTTGCGGGCGAGAAGCCCCAATGCCCATTCTGTAAACAACGTTATCTAAACGACGCTCTAAAAACTGTAAAAGCGCCTCGCCAGTTTTACCCTTAACTTTGATGGCTCTGAAATAATAGCCCTTAAACTGCTTTTCTAACAAGCCATAAGCGCGCTTAACCTTTTGCTTTTCTCTTAACTGAATTCCGTATTCAGAAAACTTTTTTCTGCCGTGTGCGTGTACACCCGGTATAAATGGGCGCTTAACAATAGCACATTTAGGACCCATACATCTGTCGCCCTTTAAAAATAATTTTGTTCCTTCACGTCTGCAAAGTCTGCAAACCGGACCTGTATACCTTGCCATATTTTGACCTCTATGTTTTTTGTTTGTTTTTAAGTACAATGTTGCTGATTAAAGGCAACTTCTAACACATCGTAAAAATGTATAGTCTGATTAGTATAGTCTGATTAATCGCACACTTACACGTAGACTACTAATTCTAAGACACAACGTAAAACGTGTGGTTTTTTTTATGCACTAGGAAATATCGTTTTTGAGAACCTAGTACAACTGCCTCGCCAAAAAAGCCGAGCCTCAAGCGAGGGAAGCGGCAAAGCCGCCTTTTTTAAATTCTTCTCTTTTTTGGTGGTCTGCAACCATTGTGTGGGATTGGGGATACATCTTTTATAAGTGTAACTTGAATCTGTGCAGATTGAAGCGCCCTTATAGCAGACTCGCGACCAGCGCCCGGTCCTTTAACGTAAACTTCTGCAGAGCGAAAGCCGTGTTCTTTAGCCGCCCTTGCTGCTTTTTCTGCCGCAACTTGTGCCGCATAAGCAGTAGACTTTCTAGAACCCTTAAAGCCCACAGAACCGCCACTACCCCAAGCGATAGCGTTCCCGCCCATATCTGTTATTGTGATAATTGTATTGTTAAAAGAACTAGATATAAATACCTTGCCCCTATCAATATTTTTGGTTGACTTTTTTCTTCTGGCAGATGACTGCCCCCTTTTCTGTTTAGACATATTTCTTTCAAGTGACCGACTTTTAACAAGCCTACCACAAAACCCTCCGAAAAAATTACTTTTCTCGTATACTTAATGTTAAATTTTAAATGCTAAATGTTAAATGGCTTCACCCGCTATCGCGGGAATATTTTTAATGGTTACGCACGCAAGCCCGTTTTGCGCATTTTTAATGGTTAGAAGCGAGCATCTCGCAAGCCCGTTTGAAGTTCTGAGATATGCTGCGTATTTTTAATGGTTAGAAGCGAGCAAGACAAGGAAAACGAGAATTTGCGAAGTGCCGCGTACTTGGCGTACGCAAACTGAGCAAATTCGAAGTTTGACGAAGTATTGCGAAGTTTATAACCATTAAAAACCTATTTTTTCTTTTTGCCCTTAGACACAGTCTTCTTCGGTCCCTTCCTAGTTCTTGCGTTTTGCTTTGTTGACTGCCCCCTTACTGGCAAACCTTTTCTGTGGCGTATGCCTCTGTAAGAGCCTATATCCATTAATCTTTTAATATTAAGTTGAACCTCGCGCCTTGCGTCTCCCTCTACCTTAATATTAGTATCTATATAGTTTCTTAATGCACCAACATCTGACTCTGTTAAGTTTTTAATGCGCGCGTCTAAAGGAATACCTACCGCATTAAGTATGCGCTCTGAAGTATGCCTTCCGATTCCATATATATAAGTAAGCCCTATAAGAACCCTTTTTTCTCTTGGTAAATCTACACCTGCTATACGAGCCATAACTCCTCCGTGTTAATGTGTAATTATATTAATTACAATATTTTTGTTTTAAAAAATATTTGACAAGTTTATTTGAAAACCCTTAACTTATCAATTATACCATAAATTAATTAATTTTGAAAGCATTTGACAAAACTTTACAAAAAAAGTTTTTTGCAAACGCTATAACTAACTAGCCTTGCTTTTGCTTGTGACGCGGATATTTAGCACAAATAACCATTACCCTACCCTTGCGCCTTATTATTCTGCACTTATCGCAGATTGGTTTTACCCCTGCTCTTACTTTCATTTTTATATACTCCTTTTAAAACTGACTTTTTGCGTTAGTAAATCGAAATCTGATTACAAGCGAAAACTACTTAAAAATACTCAAACACAGGCTAACACTAGATATTTGAGACTAGATGCGAGTTAGGCATGGAAGTCTGCGGCTTTGCGAAGGGCGCGTACTACTTGTACGCAACCGCAGAAAACCGCAACACTCGCCGAAGTATAACGCCGTATATAGCACTTCAAATATTATTTTTTGTCACGCCACGTTATGCGCCCTTTTGTTAAATCATAGGGTGACATCTCAACTTTTACTTTGTCGCCCTCTAATATTTTTATCCAGTTTTGCCTTAGCCTACCACTTATTACCGCCGTGATAATATGGCCATTAGTTAGTTGCACTTTAAACCTTGCGTCTCTTAATGTCTCTAGTACAATACCTTCTGCTTCTATCATATCACTTTTTGCCATAAACCCACCTCTTGTTTTTTTGTTTTTACAAATGCTTTAAACATTATTGCAACCACTAACCTTATCACAAGCAACCTTAAACTTTGCTACAAACACCCTTAAACTTGTGATAACTTTCTTAATGCGCTTGAGATTTCCGCATCGTGTATAACTTTGCTTTCTTTAATTTTTAAGGCTATGTTTGCTAACTCATCTCCCGTTAGTTTTATGTGCTTTAGTTTTTTCTTTTTAGGAGTTGTAATTTTTTTGCCACGCCCATCTACTAAGTAGACAAAATTCGCATCTATAATACTGTATATTATATACAAACTGCCCTTGTCTCTGCCCGCGAGTGATTTCACCACACTACCTACTTTTGCAATGTAGACAGGCTTTGGGTTAGATTCTGGCATCTGCGCCCCTAGTAAAACTTTGCTATGTTCTATTTTGCCTTTTTTCTTTTTTGCTGACTTTGCTGTTTTATTCATTTAATGTACCCCTTGCAAAAAAACTAATGCTAGCGGTGAAACAATTCGGAATCCTAAATCCTAAAATTCTGAATTCTGATACTAATTTGCAAATTAGTATCATCTAACTTGTTAGTATTTCTATGCCATCTGATAATATAACTATACAATGCTCGTAAAAGGCTGATAGGCTTCCGTCTTTGCTTTTGTATGTGAAGCCATCTATGTCTAGCACCACGTGGTACTTGCCGGCATTTACCATTGGCTCTACACAAATTGTTGCGCCCGCCGGTAAAATTTGATTGTAGCGTGGGTGAAAGAAATTTGGTATGCTTGGCTCTTCGTGAAGTTTTTTTCCTATGCCGTGTCCGGTTAAGTCGCGCACAACAGAGTATCCGCCCGCCTCGACAGTTTTTTGTATAGCCTTAGATATATCTCCAACACGACTGCCCGCTTTTATATTTTTAAGCCCAACGTAAAGTGAATTTTTTGTGGTGTCTACAAGTTTTTGTTTATGCTCATTCCCGCGCCCGACAATGTAAGTTCTGCCCGCGTCCGAATTATATCCGTTGTAGTATACGCCAACATCTAAAGCCACAACATCGCCACACCTTACAACCTTGCCTTCCTTTGGAAGCCCGTGTACAACTTCGTCGTTTATGGATACGCATAGGCTTGCAGGAAAACCACCATAGCCTAAAAATGCAGGCTTTGCACCGCGCTTAACAATGTAGTCGTGCGCGATTTTGTCTAGGTCTAAACTTGATATGCCAACGCAAAGGTATTCTTCTAGGTGGTCTAACACGCTTTTTACGATGGCACTACTGGCTTTAATTTTTTTTATTTCGTCTGCACTTTTTGGAATAATTCTCATAAACTAGCCTTTTATAATTTGGTATTAGTAAGTTTTGGCGGGTCTTAAAACTTTATTAAAAACCTGCTACACTTAATTAAAAACCTGCTTTTAGTAGCGCTTCTTTGATGTCTGTAAACACTTGCTCTACACTTTGGTTGCCATCTACGCGAGCAAGTTTGTTCTGATTTTTGTAATAGTCTATAAGCGGAAAAGTTTGTGTGTAGAAAGCATCTAGCCTTGTTTTTATTGCTTCTGGCTTGTCGTCGTCTCGCTGAAATAATTTGCCTTTGCATTGGCTTGCTTCGCCCTTAACCTTGCCTTTGCTCTCGCCCTCGCTAGTAGTTTGGCTAGCCTTACCGCAAACATCACCCGTGTGTGTTAGCACACTTACAATGTTACCGCACGTATCACACATTCGCCTATTAGAAAGCCTTTGTATTAATGCTTGCTGGTCTACTTCTATATATACGCAAACATCTATAGCCTTAATGTTTTCTAGCCCTACCGCTTGCGCCAAAGTACGCGGAAAGCCATCTAGTAAAAAGCCCTTTTCTGCATCCGCCTCTTTTATTCTGCCGCCCATTAACTCTATTAGTATGTCGTCCGGAACAAGTGCGCCACTTTTAACAATCGGCTCTACCTTTTTGCCTAATTCCGTTTGCATTTTTATATTATACCTTAGTATATCACCCGTTGCTATGTGCGGTATGTTATAATGCTGTTTCAATTTTTCGCACTGAGTGCCTTTTCCAGACCCCTGCGCACCAAGTATAATTATGTTCATAAGTTTTAATGCTAAATGTTGAATGTTAAATTTTAAATTGTTAAACCACAAAACTGTTTAAGTGTATGCTAGAAAATTTTACCCATTTTGCAAAATCATTTTGCCCGCGCTAAGCGGTGAAACCATTTAACATTAAAAATTTAACACTTAACATTTTATCAATCTAAAAAGCCTTTGTATTGCTTCATCATTAATTGTGCTTGTATTTGTCTGTCTAACTCTAGCGCTACGGATACAACAATTAGCATACCGGTTGCTGTAAACGCATTAATAAGCGTTTGGTTACCCGGAACAACAAAGCCAAATATAAATGCCGGTATTATTGCAACTGCCGCTAAGAATAGCGCACCAAAAAGTGTTATGCGCGTGTGAACCCGCTTTAGATATTCTGCCGTTGGTCTGCCCGGTCTGATTCCCGGTATGAAGCCCCCGTTTTGCTGAATGTTTCTAGATACATCTATTGGGTCGAAATTAGCCTGCGCATAGAAAAACGCAAAACCTAATATCAACAAACCAGTTACAACTGTATATAGCGGGCGACCCATTAACATAAATCTGTTCCAAAAGTCTGCAAACCACCCATCAGTTATATTGAAAACCATTAGTATAAGGCTTGGGAATGCAACCAAACTGGAAGCAAATATAATAGGTAAAACACCGCTCGCGTTTATTTTCATTGGTATGAAAGTGCTTTGTCCGCCATACATTTTTCTGCCCTTAACTTGTTTTGCGTACTGTACGGGGATTTTCCGCTGTGCCATATCTACATATATAATTAGCGCAAATATCAGTATTAACAAGCCGACAAAGCCTAAGAGTCCCCAAACTGGGTACAAGTTATCCATAGAAATTGCTAGTATGTTGTCTCTTAATGCGTTACCCGCCGTTGCTATTATTCCTACAAAAATTAGTAGTGATATACCATTACCTATGCCTAGGTCTGTTATGCGCTCTCCTATCCAAACAGTAAATGCAGTACCCGCCGTAAAGAACAATATAACCATAATGGTTGTTACCCACCTATTAGCCGCATCGTTCGTTCCGAAAATAGGCTCTAGTAGAGTTGTTGAAATTGAAGCATCGCCCCACGCAACAACTAAGCCAACCGCTTGTATAATTGCTAGAACAAGTGTTAGGTATCTTGTATATCGTGCTATTTTTTTACGCCCATCTGTGCCTTGCTTAGATAATGCTTGAAGTCGTGGCAAGGCAATAGTTAAAAGTTGCATTATTATACTAGCGTTAATATACGGCGCTATACCCATAGCAAAGAAAGCCCCGTTGGCTAACGCTCCACCTGTTATCGCGCTTAATATTCCTAAAAACTCGTTGTTCGCAACTTCGTCGTTAAAAATTTGTGCATCAATTCCGGGAACCGGAACAATACAACCTATTCTATATACTACAACCAGCAAAAGTGTTACGATTAACTTTTTTCTAATTGATGGGTCTGCAAACCCTCTTACTAATGTACTGAACATTTTACTCCTTTTATCGAAGCCCGCCTGCTTTAGTATTCTCTCTTTAAGTATCGCCCAAACAAAGTCATATCATAACGAATTTCTATTCCGCTACGCTACACAAGGAAATTCTTGTATGATATGATTTGTTAACGGATGCTACACCCGCTTCGCGATAATTTTTATAGTACAAAACATCGTTTTAAACTTATCTTTATACAACTTCAAATTTACCGCCAGCCTTTGTGATTTTTTCTTCTGCTTGCTTTGTAAATTTTTTAGCCTTTATAGTAAAAGCCTTTGTTAAGTTGCCGTCCCCTAAAATTTTAAGCCCGTACTCTTCTATTTTAGAAATAGCACCCTCTTTTAATAGGAAGGCAGCATCTATAACTGTGCCTGCTTTAAAACGCTTTTCTAAGTCGTCTAGGTTTACTATTGTGTAAATCTTTTTGTTTCTGTTTTTAAAGCCACGCTTTGGTAGGCGCATAGCAAGGCGAGTTTGTCCACCCTCAAAGCCCGGTCTAACACCACCGCCAGAGCGTGCATTTTGACCTTTATGACCCTTTCCGCTGGTTTTGCCCTTTCCACTTCCAACACCGCGACCTAAGCGCTTCCTTCTTTTTTTTGCACCATCTGCTGGCGCTAATTCGTGTAAAAACATATATTACCTCTATTGGTTAAATTTTTAATGTTAAATTTTTAATGTTTAATGGTTTCACCGCTTAGCGCGGGCAAAATCTCATTTTGCAAATTATAATAAAAGATTAAATGCAGGCTGTTTGAAACTATTTGCAATAATGAGTTTAACCATTTAACATTTAAAATTAAACATTTAACATTGACTACTTTGCTTTTTTTGCTGCTTCTAACTTGCTTGCTTTATACTTGCTTACGTGCTTTGGCTTTTTTGGGGCATTAGTTGTAGGCATATATTCTACTTTTACTAAGTGCTTGATGTGGTGAATTTTGCCCGCCGTTGCCGCGTTAAAAGGTTGTATAACTTCGTCTCTTATGCGCTTTAAGCCCAAAGACGTAATAGTATCTATGTGCCTTTGTAAAGCCCCAATTGTAGACTTTACAAGCACTATTTTTACAGAGCCTTTAAAGTCTGGCTTCTTTTTTGCTTTTTTAGTTATATGAACTTGTCTGTTAGACTTTGTAGTTTTACTAGCCGCTTTAGAAGCCTTAACTTGTGGCACAGACTGCTTAGCACTTGCTGTTTTTTCTGCCTTTTCAGTTGTAGTTTTTGGTGCAGTCTTTTCCGTAGTCTTTGTAGCCTTAGTAACTTCTGCCTTTGCTTTTTCTGTTTTTGTAGCAACTTCTTTGGTTTTTGTAGCCGGCTTTTCCATTTTAGATGGCGAAGTTTTTTCTGCCTTTGCCTTTTCTACTTTTGGCTTGTCCGCAGTCTTTGGCTTTTCTACCTTTGCTTTAGGCTCTGCCTTTGGCTTTGAGGCGGTAGTAGTCTTTACTTTTTCTTTCTCTTTAGACATATTACTTCACCTCCCCAGTCTCTTTTTGTCCCATTAATTCTGCTACTGTTTTGCCCCTAAGCGCCGCTACTTCTTCTTTGGTTCTTAGTTGCATAAGCCCATCTATAACAGCCCTTGTAACATTTATAGGGTTATTCGTGCCGTGGCACTTTGTTCTGATATCTTTAATTCCTACCGCTTCCATAACAGCACGAACCGGACCACCCGCTATAACACCAGTACCCCTAGATGCTGGTAACATTATAACGCGAGAAGTGCCAAACTTGCCGATTACATTGTGCGGTATAGTTGTATCGAAAAGTGAAACCTTTTGCATTTTGCGCTTTGCTTCTTGCACCGCCTTTTCAATAGCAGACGGAACTTCGTTAGCGCGCCCCGAGCCTATGCCTATCATACCAGCGCCATCCCCTACAACTACTAAAGCACTAAATCGCATATTGCGTCCGCCCTTAACAACTTTAGTAACGCGCCTAACAGCAATAAGTTTACGCTTTGTATCGTCTTGCTCTCTTGGTGGGCGTCTGTCGCCACGTTCGCGCTGACCTCTTTCGCTAGATTGAGCCTCACCATCTCTGCCCGCTGGTCTATCCGTTTGTCTTGTTCTATCTGCACCACCAGTTCTTGCCGCCGCCTTGTCTGCCCCAGTAGCAGTAGCCTTGTCTGCCCTAACTGGCTTATCAGTTGGCTTTTCAGCAACGACTGCCTTTTCAGCAGGCTTAGCAGTAGCCTTAGCCACCGCCTTTTCAGCAACCACTTTTTCTGCCTTAGGCTCTGCTTTCTTTGGCTCTGCCTTTGGCTTAGTCTCAGCCTTTGGCTTTTCCACTTTAGTAGGTGCTTTTTCTGCTTTTGCCTTAGGCTCTGCTTTTGGCTTCTCTGCTTTAGTAGCAGTAGACTTAGCAGGTGCTTTTTCAGCTTTTGCTTTTGGTTCTGCTTTTGCCTTAGGTTCTGCCTTTGCTTTAGCAGGTGCTTTTTCAGCTTTTGCTTTTGGCTCCGCCTTAGCCTTAGGCTCAGCCTTTGGCTTCTCTGCTTTAGCAGTAGTAGCTTTAGCCGGCGCTTTCTCAGCCTTAGCCTTAGGTTCAGCCTTAGCCTTAGGCTCTGCCTTTGGCTTTTCTACTTTAGTAGCAGTAGACTTAGCAGGTACTTTTTCTGCTTTTGCTTTTGGCTCTGCCTTTGCAGTAGTAGCCTTAGGTTCAGCTTTAGCCTTTGCTGGCGCTTTTTCAGCCTTTGCTTTAGGTTCTGCCTTTGGCTTTGCTTCCTTTTTTGTTTTATCTTTAACTTCTGACATTTTTATATCCTCTATTTTTTATTCTAAAAATTATCGTAGAAATTGCTTCAGTTTTGTCTGTTAGAATATTAGACCACCCTCTCTAGCCCCGTCTGCTAAATCTTTTACTCGACCCGTGTACAAATACCCGCCTCTATCAAATACTACTGTGGTTACTTTTTTAGCCATTGCCTTTTGAGCAACATCTAGCCCTACTATTTTTGCTTGTTCTTTTTTTGTTTTGCCCTTAAGTTTTGCCTTTAACTTTTTGTCTAGTGTAGAACTACTTGCTAGTGTGTGTCCTTTAACATCGTCTATTACTTGTGCATAAATGTGAGCCGTGCTTCTGTAAACATTAAGCCTTGGTCTCTCTGTCGTTCCGTTTACTTTAGCCCTTACTCTTTTATGACGCTTTTTTCTCTCTTTATTGCTATCTCTTTTAGTAATCATTCTTTCTCCTTATTTATAGACACACGTCAATGTTAAATTTTAAATGTTAAATTTTAAATTGTGTCTTTGTTGCATTTGGGCAGGGGTTACAATTCACCCCACCCGCAAAATAATATTCTTTATTCGCTTGCCTAACTTTCAAAGGAATTAAAATTCGTAGATACAAGCAAGACACCTCGCCTTTTGACGCTTTTGCTACCGCAAAAGGCTAAAACCTTACGGTTTACGGCTCGGTCGAAAAGGCGCGGATTTGCAAGGGCGCGTACCACTCGGTACGTAACCGCGCAAACCGTAAGCCTTGACGCCGTATTGCGAAGTATATACGGATTTTAATTATTTCTTGCCTGAGGTTTTGCCTTCCTTACGTATAATAACTTCGTCTTTATATCTGATTCCGTACGCGTGATATGGCTCTGGCTTTCTGAATGCCCTTACGTTTGCTGCAAACTGCCCTACTTCTTCGTTAGATATACCGCTTACTTTAATCTCTGTGTTAGAGATAAGTTCTACCTTTAAGTTGTCTGGCGCTGTTACTTCTATTGGGTGTGAATAGCCTATGTTTAGCGTTATTTTGTTACCCGCAATTGCCGCTCTGTAACCAACACCATTTAGTATAAGCGTCTTTTCCCAACCCTCGCTAACACCTTTAACCATATTTGCAATAAGCGCTCTGTATAGTCCGTGAAGCGACTTATGCTGTTTAACATCAGACGACCTTGTTAAAATAATTTCGCCACCCTCAACAGCCACCTTGATGCTTGGGTTTATTTCTCTTTTAAGTTCGCCCAACTTTCCCTTGATTGTAATGGTTGTACCGCTGATATCAACCTCTACCCCCGCCGGAATAACTATCGGGCTTCTTCCAACTCTTGACATAATATTTATCTCCTTCCGCCTATAAACTTATAACGCATTGCTTATAGTGCAAACCAACGGCATAAACCAAAGGTGCAACCTATATATCGCAAATGCGACTAGGCGGGCGTTCCCCACTAAGTTGACTTAATGGGTATTCTTTATTATTGCTGGTAAAAATCTCAACGAAGCATAACGAAGTACATAGAACTTTTACCATACATAAGCCAATACTTCGCCCCCCACCTTATGTTGCCTTGCTTCTTTGTCTGACAACACGCCGTGCGGAGTAGAAAGTATTACAACACCCATACCACCTAAAATACGCGGAATATCTTTATAGCCCGAGTAAATTCTAAGACCCGGCTTGGATATTCTTTTAATGCCCCTTATAACCTTTTCGCCACCCTTGCCGTACTTTAGTGTTATGCGTATACTGCCTTGAGGCTTTTCATCGAAGTATTCTACCTTGTTTATAAAGCCCTCACTTAGCAATATATCTGCTATTGCTCTTTTAATTTTGCTTGTAGGAATCTCAACCGTGTCGTGCTTTGCCATCAGCCCATTCCTAATTCTTGTTAACATATCTGCTATAGGATCTGTCATTTTATTTATACCTCCTTGGAAGCAGTATAGGCTTAAAACCTACTTACCCCCTAGATTTTGGTTTGTGAATATGTCTCTACAATTCAATATTTCTAAACTAACCAAATTGAGTAGAATGTCGTATCAAGTGCTAGAAACAAGCAAGACACCTCGCCTTTTGACGCTTTTGCTACGCAAAAGGCTAAAACCTTACGGTTTACGGCTCGGTCGGAAAGGTGCGGATTTTCGCCGTGCCGCGTACTTGGCGTACGCAAACAAGAAAACCGTAAACCTTAACGAAGTATTGCGCCGTTTATAGTGCTTGATACTACCAGGAGGACTTTTTAACCCCCGGAATCTGCCCCTTATACGCTAGGTTTCTAAAGCATATACGGCAAATACCATATTTTTTGAATACAGACTTAGGGCGCCCACAAATGTTGCACCTTGTGTATTCTCTAACAGCAAATTTCTGCTGTTTTTTGTGTCTTTGTTTTATACCTGCTCTTGCCATAATCTTTTTAATTACGAATTCTGAATTATGAATTCTGAATTGTTTTACCCTTAAAATTAATTTACTTTGAGAAGCCTTTCCACAACATCTCGCCCTTAGTTTGTCGTAAATGGTAAGCCTAGTGATTTAAGTAGAGATAGTGCTTCTTTATCTGTGTAGGCTGTTGTAACAATTGCAATGTCGAAGCCCCTTATTTTGTCTACAGTATCGTACGAGATTTCTGGGAAAATAAGTTGTTCTTTTATACCCATTGCGTAGTTACCCCTACCATCGAAAGACTTTGATGGGATACCCCTAAAGTCGCGCTTTCTTGGTAGTGCTATTGAGATAAATCTATCTAAAAACTCGTACATACGCTCGCCTCTAAGTGTTACCTTACAACCTATGCTCATACCCTGACGTAGTCTGTATGTTGCTATAGATTTTTTAGCCTTAGTGATAACAGGGCGCTGACCCGCGATAAGCTCTAACTCTTTAACCGCTTGCTGAAGTTTTTTGCTGTCGTCTTTAACATCGCCTAGCCCCATATTAAGTACGATTTTATCTATTTTAGGAACTTGCATTACATTTTTGTATGCGTACTCTTTCATTAAAGCCGGCATAACGTTGTTGATGTAGTGCTGTTTTAGGCGGTGTCTTGGCGTTGCTGGGCGCTTAAGTTTTGCAACCGCTTCTGCCGCTTTTTCGCGTGCTTGAGCCTCTCTTTTAGCGCGCTCTAGTGCCTCGCGCTCTGCCCTTGCTTTTGCTTCTGCCGCTTCGCGCTCTGCTCTTTCTTTTGCCTCTGCTTCCCTTGTCGCTTTTTCTGCCGCTGCCTTTTCTTCTGCTTTTTGAGTCGCTAGTTTTTCGCGCTCTGCCGCTTCTGCGCTAGTCGCCGCCTCTTGTGCTTCTGCTTCGCGCCTTGCTAGTGCTTCTGCACGCCTTGCTTCCGCTTGCTCTGCAGCCGCTGCCGCTTGCTCTGCCGCACGCCTAGTATCACCCTCAACTTTAGCAGTCGCGCGCCTTGCCGCTTCTGCCTCTGCCGCTTGCTTTTGGCTTTGCAGTTTAGCAGCCACTTGGTCTGCACGTTGCTGCTCGCGCTGAGCCGCCGCATCCGCTTTAGCAGCAGTTCTGTCCCTTACAATTGGCTGGGCAACTGGCTTAACCGGCTCTGCCTTATCTGCCACCTTAGGTTGTGCTTTGTCTGCCACCTTAGTCTCAGGCTTAGCAATAACTGCTGGTGGTTTTGGCTTAGCAACAACTTTAACTTCCGCTGGCTTTTTAACCGCCGGCATTTTAGTTTTGCCAATTAGTGCCTCTAGTTCTGCACGCTTACTTGCAATCTCTACCCCTAGCGCTTTAGATACAGGCTCATTTTTTGCAATAGTCGCTTCAACATCTTTTAGTTGTTTAGCAACAACAGGGAACTTCTTATCTACATCTTGCTTTTGCGCTGACAACGTTTTTGTAACATCATCTGCCTTTTTCTTTTCATCTACAATCTGAGCATTTTGTGCTTCTGCTTGCTTGAAAGCCTCGTCTGCTTTTGCTTTAGCACTACTTGCCGCCTCGCGCTTAGCATTAGTTTTTTCTATCAGCCCCTTTATTTTTTCATCTAGTTTCTTTTTAGCGTCCGCACTCTTAGTTTTGTCTGCTTGTATTTTTTTGTTAAGTTTGTCTAGGTCTGCTTTGTGTTTTGCTAACTCTTTTTCTTTGTCTTTAACTAGTTTGTCGTTTGCCACAATTTTGTCTTTAGCAGTCTTTTCTGTTGCCTTTGCCTTTTCTAGCCTTTCCGCCGCGCCCGCAAACGTTTTGTTAATTTTATCTAGAAGCTCTCCCGAAACCTTTTCTTTGCCCGCTAGTTTAACTTTCGCATCTGCATCTTTATACTTTTGGTGCGCTTGCGCTAGTTGCTCTGTAGCCTTTTTTCTAGCATCTTCTAGCGCTGTTTTGTTTGCATTAGCCTTATCTATATCTGCTTTTGCTTTAGCAAAATTAGCGTTTAACTTATCACTAGCCGCCTTATCTTGCGCGCCCGCCTTTTCTACTGCTTTAGCAAAATCGTCTCTTTCTTTTTTAGTGTCTTTATCTATTTTTACAAGGTCGTTTAAACTCTCTTGTACTTTTTTGTTTGCTTCTTTAACATCTAACGACGCCTTTTTAACACGCTCTGCTGTCTGCTTTGCCTTTTCTGCCGACTTGTTAGAGCCTTGCGTTGCTTTTGCAACATCTGATTCTAACTTTTTAACTTGCGCGCTTAAAGCCGTGTTTTCTTTAGCCAATGTGCTAACTTGCCCTTTAGCGTTTGTTAACTCTTTGTCTACCGCAATTTTTTGCGCTTCTGTTTGATTGATGTCTGTTGTTATAACCTTAACTAAAGCGTTAAAAGCCTTCTCTTTTTCTTTTGCCGCTTTGTCTACATCTTTTTCTAGTTTAGATACTTTAGTTGTTATGTCTTTTTCTTTTTTAGTCTCTACAACTAGTTGCTTTTTTGTTTTATCTAGTTCTGCTTTTGTTTTATTTATATCTGCCGAAATTTTTGTTTCTTTATCTTTTTCTGCTTTAAGTTTTGTCTCAAGCGTCTTAACTTTTTGCTCGTGCGCCGTCGCTTTTGTCTCTGCCGATTTTTGCGCCGTTTTTGCACTCTCAACCGCTTTAGACAACTTAGCAACATCTGCCTCTGCCTTTGTTAAGTCTGCTTGCTTTGCCTTTTGGTCTTTTTGCGCATTTGCTAGTTTTTCATCAGACTTTTTAGACTCAGTCTTAGCCTTAGCATTATCCGCCTTTGCTTTTTCGTTTACAGCCTTAGCCTTTTCGCTTGCCGCTTTTGCTTTTTCGCTTGCAACCTTAGCCTTCTCGTTAGAAGCCTTAGCCTTTTCTTCTGCGCTAACCGCTTTTTTATGCTCGGCTTCTGCCGCTTTTTTTGCTTTGTCGTCACCCGCTTTTACTTTGTTTAACTTCTCTAGTGCCTTAATAGTTTCTTTAGCAGCAACCCCTAAAGCCTTAGTGCTGTCTTGCAATGTTTTAGATGTATCTTGCACAGCCTTAGATGTAGCCTCTACATCTTTAGCCGTTGTGTTAAGCGCACTGGACGTATCTACAACCGCTTTTTTAACCTTTTGCGTTGCTTCGTTTGCGCCCTTTAACTCTTTATCTAGTTTTGCAACCGCATCTTTAATAGGTGCAACTTTTGTTTGCGCCTTTTTAAAATCTGCTTCTGCCTTAGATGCATCTGCCTTTGCTTTTGTTGCCGTAGCCTTTACTTTTGTAACTTCTGCCTTAGCAGTTGTAACTTCTTTGTTTGCCACCTCAAGTTTTTTCTTAGCATCATCAGATTGCTTTTGAAGTGAGCCTTGCTTAGTCACAAGCGCTTCCGCCGACTTGTTAAGTTTGCTTACAGCCTCTAGTGCTTTTGCTTGCTGTAGGTGAGAAGCCCCTAAATCTTTTTCTATACCAGCGATTGTTTTAATGCTAGCCTCGTACACTTTGTACGCCGCCGCTTTTTGCTTAGAAATATCTAAAGCACCCGCACTAGCAGGCTTCTTAACAGCAGTTTCTTTTTTAACTGCTGGCTTCGCTTCTTTTTTTACCGCTGGCTTTTTAGCAGCAGTTTCTTTTTTAGCCACAACTTTTTTGTCTGCTGGCTTTTTCGTTTTATCGGTTGCAGTTGCTTTAGCAACCTGATTTTTTTCCTTACTCATTTTATTAACCCTTATATTAATGTTAAATTTTTAATGTAAAATGTTTAATGGTTTCACCGCTAGTGTAATAGTATTACACTAATATTTTATCTTTTTTCTTTTTGGTTTCTTTCTCGTCTGCAACTTTTGGCTCTTTCTCTTTTTTAGCAACCTTTTTGTCTGCCTTGTCTACCGCCTTATCAGCCTTGTCAGACTTAGCCGTACGCTTTTTAGCAATGCTAGTGTTACCAAGTAATGCATTACACTTTTTGCAAGCCCTTACCATTTTGCCGTTTTCTGCCTTTACTTTTGCAATACGCGTTGCTTTGTTGCACTTAGAGCAAATTACCATAACATTAGATGCATTAATTGGCGCATCTAACTTTATTCTGCCCGACTTATCTTTAGGGTCTCTTGCTTTTTTGTGCTTAGTAATTGTGTTAACTCCATCAACTACTACTCTATTTTTTTTAGGGAACGTAGCAGACACCTTGCCTTTTTTACCTTTGTCTTTTCCAGCAAGTACCAAAACCGTATCACCTTTTTTTACGTGTAAAGTATTCATATTCACCCTTATATTAATGTTAAATTTTTAATGTTAAATGCTTATTTTAATGTTAAATTGTAAATGTTAAATGTTTAATTTTAAATGTTAAATGGCTGAACTCATTATATACCAAACTTTTTAACAGCCTGCATTTTCATAATTAATACAATTTGCAAATATAATATTGCCCGCGCTAGCGGTGAAACCATTAAACATTTAACATTTACAATTTAACATTTATAAAACTTCTGGTGCTAAAGATGCTATTTTTGCAAAAGCCGCATCTTTATCTCTTATTTCTCTTGCAACTGGTCCGAAAACACGGCTTCCGCGTGGTTGCTTGTTATTATCTATTATTACTGCCGCATTATCATCGAATTTAATTGTAGAGCCATCTGGGCGCGTTATGCCCTTGTGCGTTCTAACAATAAGTGCCTTTACAACATCACCCTTTTTAACGTTTCCGCCCGGGTTTGCCGACTTAACACTTGCTACAATTATATCGCCAATATTACCGCTTTTTCTAAATGAGCCGCCTAGTACCCTAATGCACATAATCTCTTTTGCACCAGAGTTATCTGCAACTACTAGCCTCGTTTGCATTTGTACCATTTTGTTTGGTCTCCTTGTCTATTTATAACTTGTTTTACAAATCACAACTCTTTTTTATAGTGTAAAATGTAGAATGTAAAGTGTAAAGTGTTTGCACGCTTTTAAGGCTTTTGCTTTTTAACAGTCTAAATTTTGTATTACGTATAATGTGCAAAAAATATTGTAGCGTTAGCGAGTGAAACAATTAAACATTTAACATTTACAATTTAACATTATTTGGCGCGTGCAACAATATCTACTAGTCTAAAATACTTGTTTTTAGAAAGTTTTCTAGTCTCTGCAATTAATACTGTGTCGCCTATGCCCGCTGTGTTGTTTTCGTCGTGCGCTTTATATCTCTTTGTTTGGTTAACTGTTTTTTTGTAGATTGGGTGCTTAACTTTAGACACAACAGCAACAACAATTGTTTTGTCCATTTTGTTAGATACGACAATTCCTGTTCTTGTTTTTCTAAGTGGTCTGCGCTCTGCACGCTCTACTAGTAGTTCTGCAGATTTTTTAGCCGCATCTTCTCTTTGGCGCTTAACCTCTTTAATTGTTTTAACTGGTCTAGAGTATGCAACCGCCTTACGTGGTTTTTGCTTTTTAGCAGTTTGTAGTTGTTGCCTTTTTTCTGGTCTTGTAAACTCTGATACAGATACATCAGACTCGCCTACAATTTTTGGCTTGTGCGTAACTGATGTTCCGTCTGCTTGCTTTACTGTTACTGCCTGCTTAGATGTTACAACCGCTATGCTATCACCCGCTTGCTTAACTGTTACCACTTTTTTAGTAGCAACAATTGCGCCATCTACTTCCTTAACAGTTACCGCCTTTTTAGTAATTATTGGTGTTGGTGCTGGCGTAGTAGCCTTTACAGCCTTTGCAGGTTCTGCCGTAGTAGCCTTTGGTGCTGTTTTTTCACTGACCTTAGTCGCAACCTTTTCAGTTGCCCTTGGACTAGCTTTCGGCTTTTCAGCTTTCGCCCCTGCCTTAGCCGCCGGCTTGTCCGCAACTTTTTTTGGTGCAGCCGCCTTAGCCTCTGTAGCCTTTGGCGCTGGTGCAACCTTGCCTTTAGTCTCTGCGCCCTTAGCCTTTTCTGCTTCTAAGTCTGCTAGTGCTTTTGTAAGTTTTGCTTCTAGGTCGTCTATCTTTTTTTGCGCCGTAGGTAGTTTAGAAGTTATACCCGCAACGCTTTTTTGCGTTTTTTCTATATCTTTTTGTATGCCCGCTACTTCTTTAGTCTTTTCTTTTATGATAATTTCGTTTGCTGAGTTTTTAATTTTAGCAGCCTCTAGGGACGTGTTCGCTTTTTGAAGCCTCTCTTCCGCTTTTGCTACTGCTTCCGCCGCTTTGCCGTCACCCTTTTTAGCCTTAGCATCTGCTTGCTTTTGCTTTAGGTTTGCAGCCGCATCAGCCTTGCCAGCATTTGCTTTTTCTACCGCTAAAGCTAAACTCTCTTTAAGCCCAACAGCCTTTTGTAAAGACTTGTTAGAAGTATCTAGACTTTTTTCGTATTTAAGTACTAAAGCAGACGCTGCCTTTTCATCTTTTTGAAGAGTAGATAGTGCAACCTTTGCTTCTTTAACCTTTTCTTTGTTGTCTGCTATAGTTTGTTTTAACTTTTCTGCCTTGGTGGCAGGGATATTTTTTTCACTCATTATTTATCTCCTCCTGCCTTTTTTTCTATAGCGCCAGTCTGTTTAGCCTCTGCCACTTTTTTAACACTTGTCGCCTTAGTCTCAGTAGGCTTTTTTACTTCAGCCGATTTTTTTGCTTCAACTTTTTTTGCTTCAACTTTTTTAGTTTCCACCGGCTTTTTAACAGCCTTAGTTTCTAGTGCCTTAACTTGCGTAGGCTTTATACCCGTTTTAAGTTCTCTCTCGTGCAGAATTGTTTTTATTCTTGCTATATCCTTTTTTGTAGTGCGAAGCGACAAAGGGTTAGACAATTGTCTTGTCGCGTGGGCAAAGCGCAGGTTAAATAACTCATTTTTTAAATCTTTAAGTTTAGACATCAACTCGTCGTCCGTTAACTTGTTCCATTCTTTTGCTTTCATTATTTGCCCTCCACTTTGTCAGTTGCTTGTGTTGCTTCTGCCACTTCTGTAGCCTTTTTAGCAGTTTCTTTTTCTGCCCTTATTTTATTGTTTAATATTTTTTGAGATATAACGCCACTTGCCTCTAACTCTTTGCGCGTAACAAACTTAGCCTTCATAGGCAGTTTGTTAATTGCAAGGCGCATAGCCTCTCTTGCCGCTTCTTCCGATACCCCGCTCATTTCAAATAAAATACGATTAGGCTTAACAACAGCAACCCAATACTCCGGGCTACCCTTACCTTTACCCATTCGCGTCTCAGCCGGCTTTTTAGTAATTGGCTTATGAGGGAATACGTTTATCCATACTTTACCACCACGCCTAATAGACCTTGTCATAGCACGACGTGCGGCTTCTATTTGTCTGCTTGTCATCCACGAAGGTTCTAGTGCCATTATACCAAATTCTCCATTGGCAATAACATTACCCCTTGTGGCAATACCCTTCATTCTACCTCTATGTTGTTTTCTTCTTTTTACCCTTCTTGGCATTAACATAATATTTATCTCCACCCAAGTAACAACTAACAAGTAACAGTTAACAAGTATTTTAAACTTGAATTGTTAGCCCCAATTGTTAATTGGCTATTTTTCTACAACGTTATTTTCTGCTTTTCTTTGCTAGTCTCGTTACCGATAATGTCGCCTTTATATATCCAAACTTTTACACCAACCTGACCAAAGGCTGTTCTTGCCTCTGCAATAGCATAATCTATATCTGCCCTTAGTGTGTGAAGCGGAATAGAACCTTCTAGGTAATGCTCTGACCTTGCAATTTCTGCCCCGTCTAGTCGCCCGCTTACCATAGTCTTAACACCCTTAGCACCCGCTCTCATAGCGCTCTGAATTGCAGAACGCATAGCGCGCCTAAACGAGCCACGCTTTTCTAGTTGCAGGGCAACTCTCTCTGCTAGAAGTTTTGCATCTAAGTCTGGGCGCTTAACTTCTATAACATTTATAAAAATTTGCTTGTTTGTTTTAACTATTCTTTTAAGCTCGCGCTTTAGTGCCTCTATACCAGCACCGCCCTTACCAATTAAAAGCCCCGGCTTAAAAGTGTGAATAGACACAGTAAGCCTTGTAGCCGCGCGCTCTATTATAACTTGCGAAATACCGCAATAGTTACTAGAACTATGGTTACCATACTTGTTAAATATGTGGTTTCTGATTTTATGGTCTTCGTGCAAAAAATTTGCAAAGTCTTTTTTGTCTGCAAACCACTTAGATTCCCAATCTTTTATTATGCCTACTCTAAGGCCTATCGGATTAACTTTTTGTCCCATTATTTTCCTCTATATAATGTTTAATTTTAAATGTTGAATGTTAAATGTTTAAACCCTTTAAATACTTTAATTTTGAACAGTTAGCACTTTGATTTGTATAAAATTTGCAAATTGATTTTGCCCCGCGCTAAGCGGTGTAACAATTAAACATTTAAAATTTAGCATTTAACATTTATTATATCGCGCTTTCTAGTATTACCGTTATATGACAAGTGCGCTTTAATATTCTGTGCGCTCTGCCCCTTGCGCGTGGTCTGAACCTTTTGTATGTTGGTCCGCTGTCTGCAAAAATTTCTGCAACAAACAAACCATCTTTAGAAAGGTTAAGGTTATTCTCAGCATTTGCTGCCGCCGAATTTAAAACCTTTTTTACAATAGGAGACGCCGCCTTTGGAGTATTTTCTAAAATAGCCAAAGCCTCGTAATACTCTTTGCCCCTAATTAAATCTATAACAATACGCACCTTGCTTGGAGATATTCTTATATATCTCGCGTGAGCGCGCGGGCGCTTGTCTTTATTTTCTTTTCTTTTTGCTGCTTTTTCTTTACTTCTTGTTGCCATTTTGTTATCCCTTAAAACTTAAAATATTCGGTTTAAGTTTTGTAATTTAAGTTATAATTTTTAATGTTAAATTTTTAATGTTAAATGGTTAAACACATTAACAGCATCTGCATTTGAACAGTTTGCAATTTCTGCCTTTTGATAGTTTGCAAGGTGAAACTTGCCCGCGCTAGCGGTATAACAATTTAACATTTAGCATTTAGCATTTAACATTATTTCTTCTTGCCCGAACCCTTCTTCTTCTTATCCACTATATGCCCATAGTAAGTTCTTGTTGGAGAAAATTCGCCAAGTTTATGCCCTACCATATCTTCCGTGCAATATACTGGTATATGCTTTTTTCCGTTGTGTACAGCAATCGTATGCCCTACAAACTCTGGGAAGATAGTAGACGAGCGCGACCAAGTTCTAACTGGCTTTTTCTCGCCTTTTGCGTTCATATCTTCTACTCTTTTTAATAACCTCTCGCAGACGAAAGGTCCTTTCTTTAATGACCTACCCATAATATCCTCGTAAATTACAATGTACAATGTACAGTGTACAAATGTTTCACCGCTTAGCGCGGGCAAAATTCATATGAACTATGCGCACAAGTGCAATTATAACTGACAAAACGTTTTGCATATTCTGAGTATAACATTTGTAATTTGTAATTTGTAATTTGTAATTTCTAGTTAGTTAGTTAATTCTTTTTATAATAAATCTGTCGCTGTTTTTCTTTTTCTTTCTTGTTTTGTATCCTAGTGTTGGCTTACCCCACGGCGTTACCGGACCCGGTCTACCGATTGGAGATTTACCTTCCCCTCCACCGTGCGGGTGGTCTACTGGGTTCATAGCAGAACCACGTACTGTTGGGCGAATACCTAAGTGGCGCTTTCTGCCCGCCTTACCTAAAGATACGTTTTCGTGATGTATGTTGCCCACTTGTCCGATTGTTGCTTTACAATTTATCGGAATGTAGCGCATCTCACCTGAAGGTAGCCTAAGCGTTGCGTGCTTACCTTCTTTTGCCATTAACTGAGCCGATGTTCCAGCAGACTTAGCAATCTGTCCGCCCCTACCCGGTTGCATCTCTATGTTATGAACAACAGTACCTACAGGTATAGCATTTAGCGGTAGCGCGTTTCCAACCTTTATGTCTGAAGTCGGACCCGACACAACTATGTCACCAACGTTAAGCCCAAGCGGCGCTAGTATATATCTCTTTTCGCCGTCTGCATAAAACAATAGCGCTATGTTTGCCGAGCGATTAGGGTCGTACTGAATACAGTTTACTTTTGCTGGTATGTTATCTTTGTCTCTTTTAAAATCTATAATTCTATATTTTTGACGATTACCACCGCCCCTGTGCCTTATTGTAATCTTACCCTGAAAGTTACGACCCGCGTTTTTCTTTTTAGATGTAAGTAAACTTCTTTCCGGCTCGGTACTTCCTTGTAACTCTTCGTAGGTTAATACGCTTTTAAAACGCGTTCCCGGTGTTCTTGGTTTAAACCTTCTAATTCCCATATATATATCCTCACTTCTTTTTTTAATGAATAATGAATATTGAATAATGAATAATTGCTGAACTCATAATTGATACAACTTTTGAACAGCCTACGATTACAAATTGCGTATATTTTGCAAATAGCAATCTTTTCTGCGAAGCAGGTGAAACCATTATTCACTATTAATTATTAATTATTCATTCGCAAATATATATTTGTTAAAATATATATTTGCGCTTTTACGATAAACTGTCGAAAAACTCTATCGATTTAGACTTTGGCTTTAGTTGAACGTATGCCTTTTTGTAAGAAGCGCGCCTGCCCTTTGTTCTGCCTTGTCTTTTAATTTTGCCAAGTTGGTTTAGTATATTTACTTTTTCAACTTGTACTTTAAATATTTCTTCTACTGCCTGCTTAACTTGTGTTTTGTTAGCATCTGGGTGTACAATAAATGTATATCGCTTAATTGCAACCCCATCGTAACTCTTTTCTGTTAAAACAGGTTTTAAGATAATATCGTATGCATTCATAATTTTATATCCTATTTGAAAATTTTATTTACAATTGTTGTTGCCTTTGTTATTTTGCAACTTTTGTTGCCACCTTTTCTACTGGCTGGTCTGTAAACATCTCTTCTAGTTTTGCAACCGCCGCTTTTGTAATTACAAGGTGTGTAAACTTTACTAAGTCTAAAACGTTTATTAACTCTGCCGTTATTGTATTAGTCTTTGGTATGTTTGAAGTTGCCCTTACAACACTTGCATCGTTAACATCTGTTACTATCAAAACAGATTTTGCTAACTTCAAGTTCTCTAACACCTTAACCATCTGCTTTGTTTTTGCTTCTTTAAGTTTAATCTCGTCTAACACTATAAAGTTGCCTAATTCTACTTTTCTTGATAGCGCCGACTTTATAGCAACGCGCTTAGCCTTTTTGTTAACCTTTTGAGAGAAATCTCTAGGCTTTGGGGCAAATACAACCCCACCACCTTTCCATTGCGGGTTTCTGATACTTCCGTGTCTTGCGTTACCAGTACCCTTTTGTCTCCAAGGCTTGCGCCCACCGCCCCTTACTTGCGCCCTTGTTAGTGTAGACTTTGTGCCTTGCCTTAAATTATTTTGTTGTGCAACCACTACTTGATGAATAAGCGCAGGCTTGTACTCTGCCCCAAACACTTCTTTTTTCAACTGCAACTCACCAGCCGCCGCACCTTTTTGATTATATACTTTTACCTTTGGCATAATATCCTCTTTTGGTAATTCTGAATTCAGAATTCAGAATTATGAATTGTTTCACTTTTAATATTTTGTTCTCTATTGCTGTAGACACAACTCGCGTATTTTTCTGAAAGTCAGAAGTTTGTCACAAGAAATTTAAGTTCTAGGTGCAAGCAAGACAAGAAAAACGAAAATTTGTGAGGTGCGCGTACTTGATGTACGCAATCCGAACAAATTTGATGTTTGACGCCGTATTGCGTAGCACATAGGGCTTAAATTACCAAATTACTATTTCTTTTTTTGTTGAATTTGCTTAGGTCTCTTCTGCCCCTTTACAGCATTTTTAACTATAACTAAACTTCCCTTTGGTCCCGGTATTCCGCCCTTTATAAGTAATACGTTTCTGTCTAAATCTACTTTTACTATCTCTAGGTTTTGTATTGTCACTCTCTCTACCCCGTAGTGACCCGGCATCTTTTTGCCTTTAAATACGCGAGATGGTGTAGAACAAGCGCCCGTAGAACCCATTTGTCTGTGGTGCTTAGAGCCGTGCGTCTCTGGTCCGCGGCTCATATTCCACCTTGCAATTCTGCCCGTGAAACCCCTACCCCTAGTTATGCCTTGCACATCTATCGTGTCGCCCACATTAAACACATCTACTTTTACTTGCGCGCCAACTTCGTAAGGCTGTATGTCTACAAACCTAAACTCTCTTAAATGCCTAACAGGCTTAACGCCCGCCTTTTTAAACAGCCCCATTTTTGGTCTGTTAACTAACTTGTCTCTTATCTCGCCAAAGCCGAATGCTACGCTGTTATACCCGTCCTTTTCTATTGTCTTTTTTTGTACAACCACGTTTGGCGTAGCCAACACAACTGTTACCGGAATTCTTAAACCCGTGTCCGAGAAAACTTGTGTCATTCCAATTTTTTTACCAAGTATAGCCTTAGTAATTTTGCCCGCCTTTGCAGGCTTCTTTTTAAAAGTCTTAAACGTTTTCATATCTTTTTTAGTGTCCCGACCTTTATAATATAAAAGCCCAAACACACATCGCAAAACTTTACAAACAACAAGCCTTGCATTCCCTCCTCGCAATTGGTAACATAGACTAAACCATAGGTTACCTAGATTTTATTTTTTCTAATGCGATTTGCATTTTTTTATATTTACTTTATTATTACCAAAGTTGTTTTGAAGCCTAGACACGTAGCAGTTTAAATGCACGCGTATATGGGCTTTAAACAATCTACTTCATAGAGCGCAACTTTATATTAACATCTACACCCGCTGGCAAGTCTAGTTTTGTCAGACTGTCTACTATTTTTGGCGACGGGTTAAAGATATCTACAAGCCTTTTGTGCGTACGCTTTTCAAACTGCTCTCTGCTATCTTTATACTTATGAGTCGCCCTTATAATAGTAATTTTCTCTACGTCCGTTGGGATAGGAATAGGACCAGTAACCTTAGCGCCTGCCCTTTTAGCAGTATCAACTAACCTTTTAGCAGCCAAGTCTAAAACGCTGTGGTCGTAAGCCCTTAATTTTACACGCATAATTTGTGCCATTCTAAATACTCCTGTTTACTATATATCTAAATGTGAATTACTTTAATTTTTAATATTGCCTATACGAAATCCTACCAAGCGCAAACGCAAGCGCCAAACTACCAAAAGCCACAAAGCCCCAAAACTCACCCTTACAGATTTAAGGTATTTGAAGCGTGTGAGCGCAGATACAAAAAATTTCGGCATTAGCGTTTTGGAACAAAACGCGCGCAAGAAATTTTTTCGTATCAAGCGAACTTACACTCGCCCGTGTGTGTCGCGCAACTTGAACAAATAAGACTGTACAAACAGTCTTATTATTATATAACAAACCCAAAAAAAACGCAAGCGTTTGAACACATCTTTTAAAAAAACTTTCCGAATATTTTTCGCTTAGGTAAAAATGTTAGTTAAAAAAATGTGAAAGCAGAATGCAAGCGTGCCACTTAACATTTTAAGTGGTACGCGATTAGCATTTAAGTGGTGGCTTGCACACCTACCTGCTTCCGAATTTAGATTGTAGTTCATCTATTTCTTGTTGGCTTTTTATGAATTTGTTTGCGCCTATGATTAGCCCGTCGGGTACGTTTATGTTGCCTAGTATTGTTGTGTTAGAGTATACTATTACTTTGTTGCCTAGTTTTGGGTGGCGGTCTTCCCCTACTTGCTCGCGCTCTTTTAGATGCTTTGCGCCTAGGGTTACGCCGTGGTATAGCATAGAACTATCGCCTATAACGGCAGTCTCACCTATAACTGTGCCTACGCCGTGGTCTACCGCAAAGGGTACGCCTATTTTTGCTTTTGGGTGAATATCTACCCCCGTAAGAGATTTTGCAAACTCAGAGATTTGCCTTGCAATTTTTTCGCACGGAAAAATGTGCGCTATTCTGTAAGCGGCTACTGCAAAAAAACTTGTAAAACTTGCAATTTGGTCTACGCCCGTAACGGACGGGTCGTTATCATACAAAAACTGCTGGTCTTTTTTTATGCTTTGTTTTGTCTCGCCTAGCGCACTTAGAAATTCTTCTAACTTGCTGTTGTCTATATTTTTTGCAATACCAAACTTTAGCAAAACTTTTGCTTCAGTCTCGCTGAACGGCTCTCGTAATAAACAACTAAGCAAGTCTTCTACACCTTGACGTCTTTCTAAAAAATTTTCCATAAAATCTCCTTTTGGTAATGTTAAATTGTAAATTTTAAATGTTAAATGTCTGAATTCATAAAATCCACAACTTTTGAACAGTCGCAATTTTTGCTTGCAAGCAATTTGCAAATAGATTTTGTACGCGATAGCGGTGAAAACATTTAACATTTAAAATTTAACATTTATCATTGTTTTGCTTCGCAAAACAACTCTGTCGATAAATATCGCTCGCCCGTGTCGGGCAGTATTACTACTATGGTTTTGTTTTTGTTCTCTTGTTTTTTTGCTAACTGGGTTGCTGCAAAAAGCGCAGCGCCTGAGGATATCCCCATAAGTAAGCCCTCTAGTTTTGCAAGGGCGCGTGAAGTGAGTGTTGCGTTTTCTGTTGTAACTGTTATAATATCGTCGTAGATTTCTGTGTTTAATATACTTGGAACAAATCCCGCCCCTATGCCTTGTATTTTGTGTGGCGCAGCAACGCCTTTAGACAAAACCGGGCTGTCGAAAGGCTCTACCGCAACAATTTTAAGACTAGGGTTTTTAGACTTTAAAAAACTGCCCGCCCCCGTAATTGTTCCGCCCGTGCCAACGCCACTTACAAAAATATCTATAGCACCACCCGTGTCTTTCCAAATCTCTGGACCTGTAGTTGCGAAATGAACGGCAGGGTTAGCCGCATTATCAAACTGTTTTGGCATAAAAGAATTTTTGGTTTCGGCAGCAATTTGCTCTGCCTTAGCAATTGCGCCCTTCATACCCAAAGCGCCCTCGGTTAAAACAACTTCCGCGCCGTATGCTTTAAACAATTGCACCCTCTCTTTGCTCATACTTGAGGGCATTGTAAGTATAACTTTATAGCCCCGCGACGCTGCAATACTAGCAAGCCCAATCCCCGTGTTGCCACTTGTTGGCTCTACAATAGTACTATCTGCCTTTAACAAGCCCGCGCGCTCTGCTTCCAAAATCATATTAAGGGCAATTCTATCCTTAACGCTGCCCGCTGGGTTAAAACTCTCTAACTTACCGATAATTTTACAGCCCAAACCATTAGCCTTGTTATAATTAACAAGTTCTATAAGCGGTGTATTTCCCACAAGGGTTGTAATAGATTTATGTAACATATTATTTTAATGTTAAATTTTAAATTTTAAATGTTAAATTATTAAACTCGTAATAGACAAAACTTTTTAACAGCCACAAGTTACACATTCTCGCAATTTGCAAAACGTAATCTTGCCCGCGCTAGCGGTGAAAACATTTAACATTAAAAATTTAAAATTTAAAATTGTTTACTCTTCACTCAGTTTGCCCTTTAAGCCTCTCTTTCTATATACATATGCAAACAATGCTATAAACACAGCAAAATTTGCTAAAATTATTCCGATAGCCCTTAGTAAATTTACATCATCTACTAATTCGTAAAACATAACTTCCCTTAGTTGATACGTAAACAAAAACTGTGCTATGTTGCTCAGCGCATCTATATCCATCATTGGTACAAACATCGGTATAAAACCAAAAAACATCATAGCCATTATGCTAATAGACCCCGCTTGTTGCAAACTCTTAGACAGTATACCAACCATAGCACCCAAAACAGTAGCCGCAAGCGTAGACACCAACATAACCCCAAAAAACACCGAAAAGCCAAACACACTTAACTGTGCAATAAGCCCAAAAACAATAATCGGCGGTATAGATGTTGCCATAACAAAAAGTATTATAGCCGCCAAATAATGCCCGGCATTTACCCCTGCCATAATCAAAAAGCGTAAGCGCTTCTTTTCTATATCTTCCGCTATGCTATTAGAGGCTGTGTTGATTGGTCCCATAGCAACAAACATCGGCGCAAACATACTCGCCGCTAAAAGCCCGGCAGTAAGCCCTTCTAAATAGTTTTCTTCGCCATATTCAGGCACAGGCAAGAACATTGCCATTATAACTGCTATTGCCGGAAACATAAGTAAACTTATTAAAAGCGTAGGTGTTTTAAGCAAGTCGCGAAAGTTGTTTAAAAATAATGCTGAAACTATTCTCATACTGCACCTCCCGCCGCTTGCTCGGTTAGCCTGATAAAAACGCTTTCTAAGTCTGGTATAGTTTTATAAGAGTTATATTTTTGACAAACGCCCTCTGGAGTGCCGCTTTCTATTATTTTGCCCTTGTATAAAAGCGCAATCTCATCGCAAAGGTTTACCGCCTCTTGCATATTGTGAGTTGTTAAAAAAACTGTTGTGCCGCGCTCTCTAAGCCCAAGTATAAGCCCGTGTATACCGCGCGCTGTGTTAGGGTCTAGGTTTGCTGTTGGCTCGTCTAAAAACAGAACCTTTGGCTTATGCACAATTGCACGCGACAGCGCCAAACGCTGTTTCATTCCCCTAGATAATTTTAACACCGGCTTGTCTCTTTCTTCAAAAAGACCAACACCCCTAAGGGTCTGTTCCGCCGCCGTTTTGTCTAAACCATAAATTCGTGCAAACAACTCTAGGTTGTGCTTTACAGAAATTCTCTCATACAACCCATCATCATCTAGCATCAAACCAACTTCAAATGGCTTAGCCTCTACGCTAGAAGTCCCTACACAAGCCGGAATTTGCTTTGCTAAAATATTTATGATTGTTGTTTTTCCAGAGCCTGATGGTCCTAACAGACCAAATATTCGACCAACAGGAACTTCTAAGTTAACATCGTCTAAAACAAGTTTATCGCCAAACCGCTTAGACACATTTTGCATTTTAATCAAAATACTTCTCTCCTTATTTTTTGTGAATTTAGTTTGTAGGAATTTATCAGCACTAAACCGCACTTAAAACCCCTACACTAATATAACGATTAATGGGCGTAGTATTTGTAGCGATTTTAGTAATAACCTAAATTATTTAGCAATACCCAACACCCGCCTTAAGACACGGCTTCGTTTAGTTTTGCTAAAAACTCTTCTAACTCTATGCCGTATTTTTGAGAAACCAATTCTACTGTTTCTGTTCTGGCTTTTGGGCAACCCACACATCTTCTGCCAAAAGATAGCAATACTTCTACTGCCTTATCCCCCATCTCAATTACTTCTTGAATTGTTGTTGTTTTTGTAATTTTTTCCATACTGTTTATTCTCCTTATTTTAGCATCTAACAATACTTTTGAATTCCTTTATAGTTTTGGGCTAGCGCCTACTTAATCTTTTACATTCGTGATAAGCCTAGGCTGCTCGGCTTTTAAATACGCAACCAAACTCTCTATGCTATCTACGCTGTTTGGCACGTAAATACCCGCGCTCCCCTCACAACCAACGTTGTGAAAATCAGAGCCTGCAATTTGCTTTAGTTTATGCTTGTTAGCAAACTCTAATGCTTTGTGATTATTGTTAGCATCAGACTCATACCAAAAGCCAGAAGCATTATAAACTTCTACCCCGTGTATAAGGTGTGGCGGTGCAAAACTATTAGAAAAAATATCCATAGCGCGCGCTGGGTGGGCTTGATAAATCAGCCACCCCTTTTTTTCTGCCAACTCGAAAAGTTGTTTGTGCGTATAATTAAATATAAATCTATGCTCTAGCAAATCTTGCTTTGTAATGCCATACACCAAAAGGTCTGTAACTGCGCCGTGCGGCAAATACTCTTTTAAGTGTAATTCTAAACCAAAAAAAACCCGAAGCCCAATACTCTCGCCCGCCCTTTTCGCCGCCTCGTAACCTTTTACGTATCTGTTTACGCCGTCTTCCCAACTTTTTGCACCAATAAATTTTAGATGATGCTTAGAAAAATGGTTGGTCACAACAATGCCCCCAAAGCCAACATCTTTATATAGTTTAGGAATAATCGACGCCGCAACGCGCCCACAATTAGACGCCCCCGCCGTATGCAAATGCATCTCTAATTTATAATAATTTTCCATAATTCCCCGAATGTTAAATGCTAAATTTTAAATGTTAAATGTTTATACGCGCTTACGCGCGGACTAACATTTGCAAATTCTAAACTATTGCTATCGCTGACTGTTCAAACGTATTTGCATTTAATGAGTTTAGACATTTAACATTCAACATTTAAAATTTAAAATTGAACACCCAACATTCAACATTTAAAATTTAACACTAATAAATCCTATGTAAATCGCCCATTATAAGCCCCGGGTCGTTGTGGCGTAAAAACTCTACTAGTTGCTGTATATTCTTTAAGCCTTTCGGAACCATAATGCCAGCCCTGCCCGCCGTACACTCTCTATGAAAATCAGAACCCGATAACTTTTTTAAATTAAACCCCTCTTTTAAGTTTAGGTTACTCACCCAACCAAGCGCCTCGTCGTTAAAGTTATAGTGGCGCGGGTTTGCATTCCAAACTTCTGCCCCGTGCAAAAGTTTTGGGTCTGCATACTTAGAAACTTTTCTTGCTGGGTGGGCTTGATAAATAAGCCAACCCTTTTGGTTTGCAATCTCAAAAAGCCTCGCGTGGCTCAGCGCGTGAAAATTTACTGTGTCGTATAAATCTTTCGCTTCCACGCCGTATACTAAAAGTTCTATCGCTGGGTCTTTACCATCTAGTTTGTCGTACTCTAAAAGCCCAAGTTCTAGCCCGAAAAAAATCTTAACGCCTGCCTTCTTGCCCGCCTTTTGCATATTTTTAAAGCCTTGCAAATAGCCGTCTACTTTTTTATGCCAACAGCATTCGTTTGTGTTAAGGCTAATCTCGCGCCCCTCATACGCAGTATGTAGTTTAAGGCTCGGCTCGGCGCAACACACTTCGTATTGGTCTAAAACTTTTTGCATAAAATGGTTTGTAACAACAATGCCGTCAAACCCAAGTTTTTTGTAAATTTGCGGAATTTCTTCCGCCGCCACCTTAGCACACGCAAAAGTTTCTTTGGTGTGTAGGTGCGTCTCAAACTTAACAAATTCTTTTATAACTTTTCCCATATCTCTATTGTAACACAACACACATTTTTTTTCAACTAATAAAAGCATTCTAAGTGAAAAAAACTTAAAAACTTATACTTCAATATGCGACAAAATTATCTGTGCTATAAAAATTTTGTCACACATACAATAGTACATAGCATATTATGGAAAAAGTATTGCCGAAATTAAAGGAAGCGCTTAAAAACTAACTTCCTTAAAATATTCTGCATTGAGAAAAAAATTATGGAAAAAATCAAACTAAAAGATTACATTAACAAACCCGTAATCGCACTTAATGTTAGTGGCACTATTGGCGTAGTGGCAGATTTTTTATTTGACAAAAAACTAAGGCGAACAAGCAGTATGCTTATCGAAATTAAAGAAGAATATCTCTCTAACTTAAAAAACCTTTTGGGCGAGATGTTCGAGGCTTGCAAGCAACTAAAAAGTGGATACGCCCTACTTCGTATGTCCAGCATACACAACATAGGCACAGACGCGGTTGTTATAAAAACCTTGCGCCCACTAAAGCCCGTGCCAGAAAACTTAGTGTCGCCTTACAACCTAAGCGTGTTTAACTCGCTTGGCAAATATCTAGGGGCTATCTCAGATATAGATTTAGAAAACAGACTAACAGAGCGCATAGAAGTAACGCTAGAGCGCAAGCGCACAAACTACAGCAAAGAGCGCATAATAGGCGCAACCGATGCCGTTATTCTAAGAGAAGCCGCACCGCAAAAAAAGAAACCCAAAGCCCCACCAAAACCTATCGCTGTTGTTGCGCCCGTTATACCTACTGAGCCTATTATACCTACCCCGCCTATCGTTCCTACCGAACCTATACCTACACCTGTACCTACCCCACAACCACAACCTATTATTATACACAAAGAAATCGAGCCTACCCCAGAGCCTACTTTTATACAACCACAACCTATTCACCCAACACCACAGCATATCCCTGAACCTACTTTTATACAACCACAACCTACCCCAAACATTATACATCAACCACAGCCGATAGAGCAACCTTTCACAGAACAAACTGAAACTCAGCAACCACTTCCAGTATTTATACCTATGCCCGCCCCGCGCCCCGCACTAACCCCATCGTCTTACCCACAACACCTATCAAGCATAACAAAAAGCCCAACAACAAGAATATCCGTACCAGAGCGCAACATTCGCACAAACGCAATCATATTCGACGCAAACCTATCCCCACGCACAACAATACAACAACCACGCATTCTAGGCGAGTTTAAATTCTTACTTCGCCGCCAAGTCAATAAAGATATCTACAACACAGGCGGCCGCCTAGTAATAACCAAAGGCACAATAATAAACGACGAAGTCGTCAAAACAGCAAAACAAAACGGCAGACTAATAGAACTAACCAGAGCATCTCTCAACTAAAAAAGTAGTACGGAAACCCGTACTACTTTTTTTAGTTGAATGAATAATGAATATTGAATAATGAATAATGGTTGCAACCCATTAAATGCTTTACGTTTGAACAGTTAGCGATTTGTTTTAAGTGTCATTCTGAGCGAAGCGAAGAATCTAGGCGTAGCCGTGTTTTCGCTTCGCTAGACCCTTCACTACGTTCAGGGTGACAATTACATAAGTACTCACGTAAATCTTTCCCGCGGTAGCGGGTGAAATAATTCATAATTCTGAATTCATAATTCTGAATTTGACTTTAGTCCATTCCCCACTCGTTTGCTTCGCTATTTCTGCGCGCTCTAATTTTGCTTTGTGCTATATAGCCTGCTGTGCCGGCTGCGCCTACGCCTGCTACTGAAAGTGTGCCGATTAT
>WQRI01000002.1 GCA_009786825.1 Bacillota bacterium | reverse complement strand
GATAATCAGCATACGATACGGGGGCATTGGGAAGCGATAGAATATTATTTAGAATGCAAAAAGAAGGGCATAATAAGGTCGGTAGGTTTTTCATCTCACACTTTGCAGTCTGTTAAAGACAGTTTGCTTTTTCCGGACTTAGATGTTATTCACCCCGTTGTAAATTATAAGGGGCTTGGCATAACAGACGGCACTAAAGAAGAGATGGAAGAGGCTGTGGCGCTTGCATCAAATGCGGGCAAAGGCATTTATGCTATGAAAGTTTTTGGTGGTGGTAGGCTTGTTGCAGAGCCAAAAAAGGCGTTAGATTATTCTATAAATTTTAAGGGCGTGCATTCTACAGTTATAGGAATGCAGAGCGTAGCGGAAGTAGAGTTTAACGTGGCTTTCTTTTTAGGGCGAGAGAGCGAGTTATCTGAGGAAACAAAAAGGGCTATTCGTAATACTAATGAGAAAACGCTAAAAGTAAGAACCAACTGTATAGCGTGCGGAAAATGTATGCCTATTTGTCCAACAAAAGCGCTTTCTCTAAAGAACGGGCGGCTAGAGATAAATAAAGAGACTTGCGTACTTTGCGGATATTGTGGCAACAGTTGTGATATAAATGCGTTACTAATACAATAACGGCGCGCAGATGTGTAAAATTTTTCGCGGTTGTTTTGCCTACGGCAAAGCCAAAGGCTCAAAATTTTAACATCTGCGCGCTAAGGCTAAAGCAATCCGACCGCCTTTGGCGGTGTAACAATTGCTTCGCAAATAGATTAAAGAGACACCCGAAAAAATATGAGAATTTTAGCAATAGATTATGGTAAGAGTAGGTTTGGTTTGGCTATGAGTGACGAATTACATATTACTGCAAACCCATTGCCTACGTATGAGAGAAAAAACATCAAAGCCGATATAGATTATGTGGTTAATCTAGTTTTGCAAAATGGGGCTTTTAAGGTGGTTTTTGGTTTGCCGCTTAATATGAATGGTAGTGAGAGCGAGATGAGTTTGCAAACTAGAGAGTTTGCCACGCGGTTGTTAAAAACTTACGAGCAACTTAAAAGTGAACAATTGGGTGAACAATCGGGCGGGCAACAAAACAGCCTTGAGATAGACTTTATAGATGAGCGTTTAAGTAGCGTGCAAGCAAATAAGGTTTTAGACAAGGCAAATGTTAAAGGCACAAAAAATAAAAATAAATATGTAGATGCAGTTGTAGCAACACTACTTCTGCAAACATATCTAAATTATAAAGTTTAATGAATATTAGGCGAAAAAAATTTAAAATTTAACATTTAAAACTTAACATTAAATTTAAGGAGATATACTTATGTCAAAAAAAGAGACAACAAAAAAAGATGCTAAGCCAAAGGCAGAAAAAGAAGTAAAGCCAAAGGCTGCAAAAGCAGAAAAAGCACCTAAGGTAGAAAAAGCACCTAAGGCAGACAAGGCGAGTACAAAGGCAAAATCTAAAGAGGCGGAGGCGGTTTTAAAGGCGGCTGCGGGGGCTGATGCTTTTGAAGATGATGAAGATGAGGACTATCCAGTAGTTACGCTAACAGACGAGGAAGGCAACGATGTAGATTTCGAAATTGTGTGGGAGTTAGAGTATAAGGGCAAGTTTTATCAACTACTACACCCAGTAGAGCCAGATGATGATATAGAAGAAGACGAGGTTTTAGTTTTCGAGTTAACACCAGTAGAGGACGACCCAGAGATGCTAAACTTTGTGCTTTTAACAGACGACAAACTAGCAGACGAAGTTTTTGCACAATACGAAAAAGAGTTTGACGAGTTGTACGGACCATTAGAGTAGGCGAGAGTATTTAGTTTACGGAAGTTACACTATTGCTTCGCAAGAGCGTATAAATTTTTATAACATATAAGGGGAGGACCAAAATATGTCAGAATTTAATTTGAATTTAGATTGTAAAACAAAGGCGGCAGAATTAATTTTACCAAATTCTGGGCGCGAATTAAACCATTTACAAACACAAGAAATTAGTGGCGGACTTGCTTTTTTATTGCCACTTATACCTTTTATTCCAAAGGCTATACCTATTGGCAAAGCGTTATTTTATGGTGGGGCTTTACTTTTAGGTGGGGCGGCGGGGACAATTGTATTTTCTGATAGTTCTGAGGCAGTAGCGCCGCCAACCACTCAAGGCTCGGGTGGCGGGGCGGCTGGCGGAGACCCAGACGAAGATGTATTTGCGAAATTGACCAAATTTTTGGAAAAGGGAAGGCGCTCGCAAGAAGAAATAGATACAGCAAGAAGGGGCTTCGAGCTTTTAAGAGATATGCCAAAGAATTTAAGGCAATAGTAATTTGGCAAGATTTTACAAGGAGAGCAAAAAATATGAGAAAAGTTATAGCAAGGACATTAATCGTTTTACTGATTTTAGTTCCGTTAATCACGTTAACCGCGTGTGACAACGACTATAACAATGGCGAAAATAGACCGGGTAGTACACCGGGGGACACGGGCAATATTACGGTAGGACTATCATCTAATATGTTTAGTGGTTTTAGAGCGGATTTAGCAGGCGCTGAGTCTTTAGCAATTGTTAATCAAAATAATGCTGCGCGGGCAAGAAGCCTACAACCGACTAATAGTGTGTTAGTTGGAATAGACAGAGATAATAATACGTTTGATATAGTGTTTACTAGAATTATTACAATTGAATGTGCTTGTGAAGTTGAATATTATTGCATATGTGGCACAAACAGAATAATGCAACTTCAAATTCAAGGGCAGATAACAAAACTTTACATAACAGAACTTTTTATTTTCTTTTCTATTTCACTTGATGTGTCGCTTCGTGTAGGTATAGACTACGACCAAACCAATTTGTTTTCTACAAACAGAATGCAAAGTTTTTTAATAGATAGGCATAATGGAAATATTTATTCGCTGTCTGCTATGCGCTACATAAGGCATATAGAGGGTAATATTGTAAGAGCAAGCCAAACACAGTTTGGTACAGAAAGATATTATTTTTTACAATTGGAAGAAAATGAAATACATTTTACACCTATAATGCCAAACCCTAATGTTAATGTTTTAGGTGTGTTTGAGTGTGAGAGTGGCTATATTTTTGTAATTACAAATTCTATAACAGAGCGTGTTGGCAACTTTATATATTTAGATGGGCAAGTTTCTAATACGTGGTTCAAATTAGGGGACGATGGTCTGATTTATAGGGTTACAAATAACTCTGTTCAGGTATATTGCATAGATACGCATTTATGGACAGCGCCAAATATTACTAGAAAGGTTACGATGAGCGCGAGAACAGCCCTTGGCGGTTTACATTCACGTACAGCAATTTTAAGTGAAAATTATTTTGTTAGTCTTTCCGTTTGGAGTACTTGGAGTAATGGCTATCTGCTTGCTGAGGTTTATCAATTTACAACTTATTATCACCAACTTGCCATTTTTGGTGGGCGTTTCATTACTTCAACACCTGCTTTCAGATTGTCGAGTAGCCGAATTTTTTATGTTAGAGATAGAGATTTATATAAAATAACGGGCATTTATTTTGGAACTTGGGGTTCTTTATCTCACACAACTAAGCGTGTGGTTGGCAATGTAAACGAAGCAGAATTTTTCAACAACCATATAATTGTAACAACCGAAACAATTTTGGGTACATTAAGATATATGATTTATTTTAACGAGCAAGGCGAATTAACACAAAGGTTATACCAACAACAGATTCACGAATGGGATGTGATAGTTATAAGACCTTTAAATATTTAAAAGCTTATTAGAAAATATTTTTTAGCATCTAAAACTTTTGTAAATTCGTTTAAAAAGGCAAGCAAAATAGTTTGCCTTTTTTTTTGTTATGTGATATAATTTAGGAATAGGAAGTTTACGGGCTTTCTAAATATATTGCACTACTAAAGTTTAACTCACTCGTGCCAAATCTTTGCTATAGGGTTATTGAGAGAATTGAACATTGAACACTGAATATTGTCAGTGTTCGCTGAACGCTGTTCGCTGGCGAAGCCGCTGGCAAAGCCCTATAGATGTCTGGTGAGTTTTAGTAGGAAGCAAACGAGGAGAAATATTATGTCGGTAGTATCGATGAGACAGCTTTTAGAGGCTGGGGTTCATTTTGGGCACCCAACAAAAAGGTGGAACCCAAAAATGAAAAAGTACATTTTCACAG
This sequence comes from Bacillota bacterium, assembly GCA_009786825.1. Taxonomy (GTDB): domain Bacteria; phylum Bacillota; class Clostridia; order Christensenellales; family WQRI01; genus WQRI01. Next base: position 57,513 of record WQRI01000002.1, on the reverse strand, counting down.
CAAGGAATGATATCTATATTATAGACCTTGCAAAAACTGTTGGGCTTATTGAGGACGCGTATCGCTTTTTAAAAGAGATTGCGGCAAGTGGCGGTAACGTTTTGTTTGTTGGAACAAAAAAGCAAGCACAAGAGGCCGTTAAAGAAGAGGCGGAAAGGTGCGGAATGTTTTTTATTAACTCGCGCTGGTTAGGCGGAACGCTTACAAATTTTAAAACAATCAGAAGCAGAGTAGACAGGCTTAATAGGATAGACCAAATGGAAAAGATGGGCGAGTTTGATTTGCTTCCGAAAAAAGAGGTTATAAAGTTAAGGCTAGAGCGCGACAAGTTAGAGACTAACCTTGGCGGTATAAGAGAGATGAGAGGCTTGCCTCAAGCGCTGTTTATTGTAGACCCTAACAAAGAGCATATCGCGGTTAAGGAAGCAAGGGTTTTGGGTATACCAATTGTTGGGCTTGTAGATACAAACTGTAACCCAGATGATGTAGACTATGTAATAGCGGGTAATGACGATGCGATAAGGGCAATTAAGTTGATAGCAAGTGTTATGGCAGATGCGGTGATAGAAGGTAGGGAAGGTGTAGACGCTCAGTAATGTTAAATGTTCAATTTTAAATGTTAAATGGTTGCATTCATAAATCCAAAACTTTTTAGCAGTTAGCAATTTGTTTTTTGTACACAATTTGCAAAATCAAATCTTTTTAGCGCTAGCGGTAACAATTTAAAATTTAACATTTAACATTTAAAATTTAACACTATAATTAAATTTAAAAAATCTAATCCGATAGGAGTATAATATTATGGCATTTACTAATAAAGATGTAATGGAATTACGTCAAAAGACGGGTACTGGAATTATGGACTGTAAAGAGGCACTTACAGAGTCGGGCGGAAATATGGAAAAGGCAATAGAATATTTACGTATGAAAGGTATGGCTACTGCGGGCAAAAAGGCTGGCAGAATTGCGGGTGAGGGTATTGTTCACGCATACATTCACGCAGACGGCGCAATTGGCGTACTTGTAGAAATTAATTGCGAGACAGACTTTGTAGCAAGGTCGGACGACTTTAAAGAGTTTGCTCATAACATTGCTTTGCAGATTGCTGCGTACAAGCCACTTTATGTATCTAGCGAAGAAGTAGAGCAACACGTGATTGATAACGAGCGCAAGATTTTAATTGCTCAGGCAATAGATGAGGGCGCAAAGCCAGAGTTTGCTGATAGAATGGTAGAGGGCAGGCTTAAGAAGTATTTAAAAGATATTTGCTTGTTAGAGCAAGAGTATATTAAAAACCCAAGCCTTACAATAGCGGGGCTACTTAACGAGACAGTAGGTAAGTTGGGTGAAAAAATCACAATCAGGCGCTTTACTAAGTATGAAATGGGCGAGGGCATAGAGAAAAAGGCTGATAATTTTGTTGCTGAAGTTAACGAGCAAGTAGCAAAAATGACTGGTGGCGCTAAAGAAAAAGCGGCAGAGCCTGCTAAAGCAAAGCCAAAGGCTGCTAGTAAGGCTACTGCTAAGCCTGCGCCAAAAGCTGCTACTAAAAAAGAAACTAAGCCAAAGGCGGCTGCTAAAAAGCCTGCGGCTAAAAAGACTACTACAAAAAAGTAGTAGGCACGTTATTATAGTGTGTATGTCAGAGCAACTCATAAGCACCTTGAAAAGATACGAGAGAGTAAAACTTTTCGGAGAGTTTTGTGGTGGGCTTGTCAAAGTTCGGTCACTTGAAAGAAGATGAAAAAGTATAAACGTATTGTAATTAAGTTAAGCGGAGAAGCCTTAGCAGGTAAGGGCGGTTTTGGTTTAGACCAAGGCGTTATAGAAAAAATTGTTAAGCAAATAAAAGCGGCTAGTGAACTAGGTACTGAGATTGCTATTGTTGTAGGTGGTGGCAATTTTTGGCGGGGTCGCTCTGCTAATTCTAGTATGGACAGAACAACGGCAGACCATATGGGAATGTTAGCAACTGTTATAAATGCTTTGGCGCTTGAAGATGCCTTAGAAACTGCGGGGGTTAGAACAAGGGTTCAGACTGCTATACCGGTAGAGCGTGTTGCCGAGCCTTACATACTAAAAAGGGCTAGGAGACACCTAGAAAAAGGGCGCGTGGTTATATTTGCTTGTGGTACGGGCAACCCTTATTTTACTACGGATACGGGCGCTGCACTTCGTGCGGCGGAAATTGGGGCGGACGCACTTTTATGTGCTAAAAACGTAGACGGCATATACGACAGCGACCCAAAACTTAACAAAAAAGCAAAAAAGTACGAGCGTATTTCGTATATGGATGTTATATCGCGCCAGTTAACAGCGCTAGACCCAACAAGCATTCAGTTATGTATGGAAAATAAAATTCCAATAATAGCATTTTCTGTAACGGTAGACGATAATATAAAGAAAGCGGTTTTGGGCGAGAGTGTAGGCACGATTATATGCTAGAACAAATGTTAAATTATAAATGCTAAATTATAAATGGCTAAACTCATTTTTTAACTAACTTTTGAACGTTTGCCGTTGCTTCTCGTGAGACTTATGCAGTTAATTTTGTCGCGCTAGCGGTGCAACAATTTACCATTTAAAATTTACCATTTAACATTATTAAAACGGAGTTTAATTATGGAACAGGTTAAAATAATTTTTGATAAGTTAGATGCTGATGGTCAAAAAGCGGTAGACCATCTTAGGTTCGAGTTTTCTAAGATTAGGGCGGGGCGCGCTAATCCGCAATTGTTTGATAGGCTTTTAGTAGAATATCACGGCACACCAACACCGCTTAACCAGATGGGCAATATTTCTGTGCCAGAGCCGCGCCTTATACAAATAAGCGTGTGGGACGCGAGTTCTTTAAAAGATGTTGAAAAAGCAATTATCAATTCAGACCTAGGCTTAACGCCAACAAATGATGGTAAGGTTATAAGGGTTGCGTTCCCAGAACTGACAGAAGAGAGACGCAAAGATTTAGCAAAGCAAATTAAAAAGATAGCGGAAGATGTTAAAGTTGCGCTTAGAAATGTAAGGCGAGATGCAATTGATGCTATTAAAAAACTAGAAAAAGATGTGCCGCTTTCTAAAGACGATGTTGCAACTAACGAAAAAGAAGCAGACAAAGTGGCTCAAAAATTTATAGAGCAAGTAGACCAAATTTTTAAAGACAAAGAAAAAGAAATTCTAACTGTTTAGAGTTGTTCCTTAAACCATATCCGCTTGTATCTTTTTGCAATTTTAGCGTCCTACTGCGTTGTTTTTTCCTAGCGTACATAAAGTACGCGTCGTCAAAACCGCCTTGTAGTACATCTAAAATTGCTTCAAGTTACTGCGCGTCTAGGTTTAGGAACAACTCTAGTAAAAAATGTAAACTATGTTTAGGCGAAAAATAGATTTAGATAATGTGCCAAAGCATATTGCGTTTATAATGGACGGCAATGGCAGGTGGGCAAAAAAGCGCAGAATGGCGCGTACATACGGGCATCAAGCGGGTGTGAATAATTTAGCGAAAATTGTAGAGGAATGTAAAAACCTTGGGGTTAAGTACGTGACTATTTATGCGTTTTCTACAGAAAATTGGAAGCGCCCAAAAGATGAGATAGACACACTTTTCGACCTTTTCAGAGAGCATTTTAAAACTAACACGAGAGACTATAAAGAAAAAAACATTAAGGTTTTAACGATTGGCGACTTAACAAAATTGCCAGCCGATTTGCAAGATGCTGCCAAAGAGATTAAAGAAGCAACGAAAGACTGTGACGCTCTTACGCTTGTTGTTGCAATAAACTATGGCGCAAGGCAAGAGATTGTAAGGGCTGTTAACACAATTTTAGGCAGTAAGTCGGGTGCAGGGTCTAGCGCAAATATAGGCTCTAGCGCTGTAGGGCAAATTGATGAAAGCGAATTTGCAAAGCACTTGTGGCTGGATATACCAGACCCTGACTTATTGGTCAGAACATCGGGCGAGATGCGCTTGTCTAACTTTTTGTTGTGGCAAGTTGCGTATACAGAATTTTATTTTGCCACTTCGCATTGGCCTGCATTTTCTAAAAAACATTTACACAAAGCAATATATGCTTATCAAAAGAGAAACCGCCGCTTAGGTGGATTATAGTACATATGTTACAAAGGTTAATTACAGGAATTGTTATAGTTTTAGTTTTGGTTGGCTTCTTTGCTTTAAGGTTTGTAGACCCGCTGTTTTTAGAAGCCTTTTTTATTGCTATACTTTTTTTATGCGTGTGGGAAGTTTATAACGCTTTTAAAGAGGGCGAGCGCGCAGTTTTTCCATTAGTTGCGGTGTTGCTTTTAGCGCTGTATATACTGTTTAAACTGGAAGCCTACTTTATATATTACGTGCTTGTTTTTGTAGTTTTTGCGCTGACTTGTTTGGTGTTGATTACGTTTTGGCAAAGGTTTACAATTGATAGGGTTAAAACAACTTTGTTTGTTTTAATATATCCGAGTTTGTTTTTGCTAGCGTTAGTGCTTTTAAATTACTCGCCGTATTGGCTTTTGTTGTATGTGCTTGTTTTTGGTGTGTCTATGGCAACAGACTCTAGCGCTTACGTTGCGGGTAAAACTTTTGGGCGCATAAAGCCTTTCAGCACAAAACTTTGCCCATCTATCTCGCCTAACAAAACTTATGCGGGGGCTATTGGTGGTGTTTTGGGCGGTATAATTTGTGCGCTACTTGTGTGGGTTGTGTTTTATTTTGCGATAGGTCACGGAAGTGTGGGCTATAGAGATTATTATAGCGGCGAGTATAGTGCAGTATTTGAAGTGTATCACTTTATAATTTTAGGCACACTAGGGGCAGTTATTACGCAAGTGGGCGATTTAATTGCAAGCAAGCTAAAGCGCATAAAAGAGATTAAAGATTTTTCTAATCTACTGCCCGGTCACGGCGGCTTTTTAGACAGATTCGATGGCTTGATGTTTAACGCAATGCTAATTTATTTGTACTATGTTATAGTTTTATAAGGTGTTGCCCTGAAATAAATCGACGAATTTCTACTCCGCTACGCTGCGCAAGGAAATTCTTACGATATTATTTCAGGGCATACACCAACAGTAACTTCACAAACCACGCAAATAAATTTTTAGATAAATTTGATTTGCGCTTAAACTGGGGAGGTGGGGAAGTTTCATATGAGAAGTATAGCAGTTTTTGGAAGCACGGGAAGTGTGGGTACGCAAACCTTAGATGTTGTAAGGGCTAATGCGGATAGGTTTAGTGTATTTGCCCTTATTACATATTGCGGCATAGAAAAACTTATTGCGCAAGCAAAAGAATTTAAGCCTAAGTATGTGGCAATAATTTGCAGTAAGCAAAAAGCAAACGCCGAGACGGGCGGGTTGTCTGTTGAGAGTAGACTGCCAAAAGGCACTAAACTTTTGGTGGGGGATAGTGCCGTAGAGTATTTGGCGGCTCATAAAGAAGCAGAGATTTTAATGGTTGCTATGCTTGGCGCTGTAAACTCACTTACTTGCATACTGGCGGGTATTAGGGCTAGTGATAGTATGGTAAGGGATAGTACGGCTGGTGTGGGAAGTGCTGGCAATGTGAGTAGTGGCTTTGGTAAAATTATTGCTGTTGCAAGCAAAGAGGCTTACGTTTGTGGTGGCGACTTAATTAACGAGGCGCTAAGCAAAAGTAAAACTGCAAAAATAATACCGGTAGATAGTGAGCATTCTGCGGTGTATCAATTACTTAAAGGGCAGTCAACTAATGGGCAGTTTTATAGTGGGCAGTTTTATAGCGGTCAGTCACATAATGGACAAGGTGTAAAAATCAACGGGGTTAAAAAGATTACGCTAACGGCAAGCGGTGGCTCTATGTACGGCAAGCCTTTGGCACAACTTGAGAATGCTTGTGTAGAAAGCGTGCTTAAACACCCTAAGTGGAATATGGGCGCTAAAATTACGGTAGATAGCGCAACGCTTGTCAATAAGGGGCTTGAGATTATAGAAGCGTCTTACATCTTTGGTGTAAGCGAGATGGACGTGGTTAAGCATAAAAAAATAGACTTTGTTATACACAGACAAAGCCTAGTACACGGAATTGTAGACTTTGTAGACGGAACAACTTTTTTTAATATATCTGCCCCTGATATGCGCATACCAATAAATTATGCGCTGGGCTACCCAAGTCGGTTATCCAAGTCGGCTATAGGGGCGAATATTCCGAATGTAAGTTTAGAGCAACTAAATTCTATGACTTTTGAGACAAACGACGACAATTTACTTAAAGGGGTGGCGCTTTGTTTAAGGGCGCTAGAGTATGGCTTAACTGCACATTTAAATTTTGCGAACGACATTTTGGTAGAACGTTTTTTAAAAAAGCAAATCAGTTTTTTAGATATATATAAGGGGCTTGAAAATGTTTTAGAGCATTTTGCAAAAAAGCCAAAAATAAAGGCAGACAGTTTGGACAAAATTGTTAGTATTAATAGCATTATAACAGAATACCTTTAAAAGAAGCCCTATATTTTAAGTGTAAAGTGTAGAGTGTAAAGTGTAAAGTGATTTAACCCGCTAACGCGGGAGAAAACTTATACTGCAAATAAAAAAATAAAAGAGAAGTTGTTTATGACCTAAATGCAGACTGTTGAAAAGTTTTTGCATTTAAAGAATGTAAAAACTCTACACTTTACATTTTACACTTTAAACTATAAAAGGAGATTATGTTTAATTTATTTTCTAGTGTTTGGTACATTTTTTTAGCACTTTTGTTGCTAATGCTTTTGGTTACTGTTCACGAGTTGGGTCATTACCTTGTGGGCAAACTTTTTAAGTTTAAGATAGATGAGTTTGCTGTTGGGTTTGGTCCTAAAATTGCTCAGAAAAAACGAAAGAATGGCGAGTTGATTACGCTTAGGGCAATTCCACTTGGTGGCTATTGTGCGTTTAGAGACAGCACTTTTGACGAGCCTAAACCTTTTCCCGAGTATGAGAGTGATGAGAGTGAGAGTAGTGAGAGTGGCGATAAACTCAGTAGGCAAGGCGGTGGGCAGAATGAGAGTAGTAGGCAAGGTGAGAGTTTAAGTGGTTCTCAAATCGGGCATCTCGGTAGTAGTGATAGTGGTAAAAGTGGTGATATAAAAAATGAGACAGAGCATTCTCATAAAGGCAGTAGTTATTTAGATGATAAGGCGAAGGACAATAGTTCTAGTTTAGAAACGACCCACCTTAAAGATTTTACAGCGCAACACCCCGCAAAGCGTATTGCGGTTTTGTCTGGCGGTATAATTTTTAATTTTATTTTTGCGGTTATACTTGCGTTTATTTTGCTTGCTGGTTTTGGCGAAAACTTGATGGTTGTAAGGTACGAGCTTCCGGTTTATAACGAGGCGGGTACGTATCAAATCGGTACGGCAAGTGTTAACTCAGAAACATCTGGGGCTTATCAGGCGGGTCTTTTAGAGGGGGACATTATTGTTGCGATTAATGGCTCTAACGTGCATTTCTTTCACGGACCAAACCCTTATCTAAACCATTTAGGCAGACAGATTCAGCGCAGACTTAACAGGGGCTATGATAATATCCCCATAACTGTTTATAGGCGGGGCGTTGGTGAGATTACAGAAAATGTGCAAATAGGCACAACTGTCAGAACAAGAACAGTATATAGGGAAGGTGCGGGCTATATAAGCGAAGAGTTTACTTCCCCCAACTCACTTGGTATTTTTATAGGGTTCGAGCGACTTAACAGGGGTGTGTGGTTTGCGTTTACAAATGCGGTTGCGTTTTGTTTGAAACTTGCGTGGTTTATGCTAAGCCTTTTAGGCTCTATTGTAACGGGTGTTATTGGGCTTAGTAGTATTGCGGGACCGGTAGGTACGATTGGCGCTATATCGGGTGTTATATCTGATGCGGTTACGCACGCATCTATAGAGGTTGTAATTTCACTTGCCATTTTAATAAGCGTTAATTTGGCGGTGTTTAATGCGCTTCCTGTTCCTGCCCTCGATGGCTCGCGCATCATTTTTACAACGATAGAATGGATACGGCGAAAACCGATTGATAGACACGTAGAAGCATACATTCATTTTGCGGGCTTTTTAATGCTGATAGGCTTTGTAATATTTATAGACTTGTTTAACGCACTAAGGTGACGCGCGGATATTAAAATTTTTCGCGGTTGCCTCCGCAATATTCTCTAGCGTTTTTAACTTGAGAGTTGCGGGCGTAGTCAAAGGCTCAAAATTTTAATATCTGCGCGTAGAGGCTAAAACAATCCGACCGCCCTTGGCGGTGTAACGATTGCTACCGCAATCGGATTTTACAAAGTGGCACTTTGTGTTTAATTATGGTTAAAAAAACAAAAGAGATTAATGTTGGTGGTGTTAAGTTAGGTGCAGGTAACAAGGTAGTATTGCAGTCTATGACTAACGTGCCGACTAGTGACGCTGATAGAGTTATAGCGCAAATAAATGCCCTTGCAGATGTGGGGGCTTCTCTAGTTAGGGTGGCTGTGCCGTGTATGGATAGCGCTAGCGCTTTAAAGCAAATTGTAAAAAGGCTAAGGACGCCCATTTGTGCTGATATTCATTTTGACTATAAACTTGCAATTGCTAGCATTAAAAATGGCGCTAGTAAAATAAGGATAAACCCGGGCAATATTGGAAGTGAGAGCGAAGTTAAAAAAGTTTTAGAAGTTGCGCGTGAGTATAACGTGCCGATACGGGTGGGCGTAAACTCTGGCAGTTTAGATAAAGAGATAGAAAAAAAATACGCGAGCGATATAGCAAGTGGCAAGACTTACGTAGCGCTTGCAGAGTCTGCACTTAAGCATATTGCTCTCTTAGAGAGAGATGGCTTTTATAATATTGTTGCATCGGTTAAGTCTAGTTGCGTAAGTACAACGATTGACGCTAATATTTATTTGGCTAGCAAAGTAAATTATCCGCTACACATAGGTGTGACAGAAGCGGGTACGTACAACACTAGTGTGATAAAGTCTAGCGTGGCAATTGGTACGCTTTTAAAAATGGGCATAGGCGACACAATTAGGGTAAGCATTACGGGCGAGCCGACTAGAGAGTTGGCGGTTGCAAAAAGCATAGTGCGAAGTTTGGGGCTGAGCGCTTTGGGTGTAAGTGAGAATTACGTTGAGGTTGTGTCGTGTCCGACTTGCGCTAGGGTAAGTGTAGATATAGAAAGCATAGCAAACGAAGTAGAGCGACTTGTGGCGGGGCTTGTGGTTTCTAAAAAGCATAAGGTGGCTATTATGGGCTGTGTGGTTAACGGACCGGGCGAGGCGAAAGACGCTAGCCTTGGAATAGCGTGTGGGGATAGTGAGAGCGTAATTTTCAAAAACGGCAAACCACTTAAAAAAGTAGCAAACGAAAACTTGCTAAAAGCCTTTTTAGACTTACTAAAAACAGAGATAAAGTAAACAAACAAAATTCTTTTTCGATTATTCACCAACACTACAAACAAAACAAATGCGTAAGGCATTCGCTAGTGCAGAAATAGTACTAACAAACAAAACAAAAACGTAAAGCATTCGTTTACGATTGTGAAAAACAAAAAAATGTTTCAGGAAAAATTTAACGAAAAAACAAAAAACAAGTACAAAGAAAAACTCTTTTTTAAAGAGGTATTGTTCAGCGAAAAAGAAAAGCGCGCAGAACTTATTTTTTCTACGCTTTCTAAAACGGGCTTGTATATAGAAAGCAACAGAAAAGAAATTGAGAATGCGTGCCGTTTAATATTGCCGAGTGAAATAAACCTAAGCGTTGTTTTTGAAAAAAGTAAGCCCGATAAAGAAGTGTTAGAATACGATGTTGCAAACTTTTTAAAAACAACTTTTCCGTCGGTTTATTCTACGCTTATTAAAAAAATTGCAGATATAAAAACTGCTAGCATAACACTTACGCTAGACCAAAATACAGAAAGTTATGTAGAGAATACAAAACTGCCGGCTACTCTGCAAAAATATTTGTATAAAAGTTATAGCAAAGAATTTAGTGTGGACATAAATTTTGGAAAGTCAAAGAAAGCAAGCATAACGGGCGAGTTGGTTCAAACCGACATACTAGGCAACGATTTTGATAAAGTAGGCAATGTAGTATCAGGGGCGGCTTTGGGTGAATTGGATAACTTAGAAAAAGAAGTTGCCGCTACGCTGTTCCCGCAAGAGATGTACAACACGTATTCGGGTGAAGCGCAATTTAGCGTTGCAAGTATATACGCAAGTGCAACACCGACTGCATCGCAACCTACACATTCCCTCAAACAACCTAAGCCACAGCCTACTACAAATACTTCTCGCTTGTCGCTGGGCGCTGGACCCTCACTTAAGGGTACTTACATAGTTTTTGATATAGAAACAACGGGCTTAGAGCCGACACTAGATACCATTATAGAGTTAGCGGCGGTTAAGTTAGTAGATGGCGTTGTGGTGGATACGTTCTCAGAATTGATAGACCCAAAAATTCCGCTACCTGCAAAAATAACAGAAATTACAGGGCTAAAAGATGCAGACTTAAAAGGCAAGCCAACACTTGATAAGATACTGCCAAAGTTTTTCGAGTTTTGTAACGCCGCAAATACTAGCGGGGGCTTTAGCGAGGCTTTAGGTAGTATTGTAGGTGGCGGCGAAGCCACGCTTGTTGGGCATAACTCTATTAAGTTCGATTTTCCGTTTGTAGACTATCACGCAAGAAAGCAGGGCATAGTTTTTAAAAACAAGGTGTTAGACACGCTTCAACTATCGCGCCAAAAACTAAGGCTAATGTCTTACCGATTAGAAAACGTAGCCAGAAGCCTAGGCGTCTCACTAATAAACGCCCACCGCGCGCTAGACGATGCAACAGCCACAGCAGAAATTTTTGTTAAACTTTATTCTAGTCCAGCAAGGTAATCTGCACTTACTTCAAAGAAATCGCAAAATTTTAGAAATATTTTTAATCTTGGTATTTGCTTACCATTCTCATAATTTAAAATACTTTCTTTTTTCAAGTCTAATTTGCGTGCCAATTGGTTTTCTGTTAAACCATTTTTAAGTCTTAATTCTTTTAATCTGCTAGCAAAGTTTTGTTCCATAGTAACCCCCGTAATGCATTTATTACATTAATAGTATAAACCAAAAAATGCATTAAGTCAAGCATTTTTTGCATTATTGGTATAATTTTTTTATGGGGTTTAGTAAAAGGTTAAAACAACTTAGGGAAGAGTTAAATATTTCTCAAGCAACTTTGGGTAAAGATTTGGGTGTTCCGCAATCTACCATAGCAAATTGGGAAATTAGAAGGGGCGAGCCAAATACAGAAATGTTAAAGGTTTTGGCTACATATTTTGAAGTGTCACTAGATTATTTATTAGGTTATGTAGATTTTGTATGTTGTAGGTTTCCGCTTTCAGAAAAAGAATAGTATTATTATTAATTTTTTTTTGTGTATAAAAACAGTTGCTAAATTTTTTTGTTTGTGATATAATTAGGTTAGAGATTGTGGTGAGAGAAGTTGGTGGTGAAGTAAAAAATTGGTAAAAGGAAAAGTGCTGTGGGTAAGTTGCCCACATTTTTTGTTGTTTAGGATTATTGCGAAAAGCGGGTGTAGCACATTTAAAGGTAACTTTGTAAAGATAGAAATATAAGCGTAGTAAGGGGATACTAAGGGGATAAAATGTTAGAGAAAATAACGGAAATTGTTAAGCCTATTGTAGAGAGTTTAGGTTACGAATTGGTGGATATAGAGATTAAGAAGCGCGGGCGGACAGACTTAATTGTATACATTTATAATAAAGATGGAACTTGCATAGACGACTGCGAAAAGGTGCATTTAGCAATAGAGCAACCACTAGATGAGTTAGACCCATTTGTAGAGAGTTGGTATTTAAATGTATCTAGCCCGGGCGTAGACAGAGCATTTAAAACGCAAGCAGATTTTGTAAGAAACATAGACAAACTGTGTGAGATTAAACTTTACAAGCCATACAGAAAAACTAAGCACAAGCAACTAACTGCCACCCTTTTAGAGTATAATGCGGACACAAAGGTTGTTACTGTTAAACTTAGTGGGGTGCAACTTCAAAAGGGTGTGGTGAGTTTGGCGGGCGAGATAGTAAAATTTAATTTAAACGAAATAGCAAAAATATCACAAGCGATAGCATTGTAATGTTAAATGGTAAATTTTAAATGTTAAATGTCTGCACACGTTAATACCCAAACTTCTGAACAGTACGCGTTTACATCTTTTAACAATTTGCATATAATTATTGCCCGCGCTAGCGGTGAAACAATTTAACATTTAACATTAAACATTTAAAATTAATAAGAGGAATAAATGAAAAGAAAAGAATTTTTTGATGCTTTAACTGCATTAGAGGAATTAAAAGGAATTAAGAAAGAGACTTTTATAGAAATTTTAGAGAGCGCTTTAGCAATTGCTTACAAGCGTAATTATGGCGAGGCTTCTAACGTTTCTGTTAAGTTGTTGCCAGAGAGCAATAAAATAGAGGTTAATGCGGTTAAAACAATTGTAGAGACTGTAGAAAACCCGGACACTGAAATTACGCTTGCAGATGCTAAAGAGCGTTCTAAAGGCAAGCGCCGTGGTTATAAAGTTGGGGATACTTACAAAGAAGAGATTAAGCCAAGGGAAGACTTTGGTCGTATTGCTGCTATGACTGCTAAGCAAGTTGTTATGCAAAGGCTTCGCGATGTAGAGCGCAATATGGTTTTGGCAGATTTCGAAAACAAGTTAAACACAATGTTAACAACTATTGTAAGGCGAGTGGATAACAATGTGGTTTATGTAGATTTAAGCGTTGCTCATTTAGATGGCGTTATGGCACAGAGCGACCAAATACCGCGCGAGAAGTATAAGGTTGGGCAGAAAATTAGGGTGTTTGTAAAAGAAGTTAAAACCGGCACAAAGGCATCTCAAATAAGAGTGTCGCGTTCTGACCCGGGGTTTGTTAAGGCTTTGTTTGCCTTAGAAGTGCCTGAGATTGCTGATGGTGCTGTAGAGATAAAATCTATTGCTAGGGAAGCGGGTTACAGAACCAAAATGGCAGTAAACGCAAACGACAAAAACGTAGACCCGGTGGGTGCTTGTGTTGGTAATAGGGGCGTTAGGATAAATGCCGTTGTTGCAGAACTTAACGGCGAGAAGATAGATATAATTCCGTATAGTGACGACCCGCTAGATTATATCGCGCGCTCTTTAAGCCCGGCAACTGTTAACGAGGTTATGCTTGATGTTGAGGCTAGGGAGGCTACTGTAATAGTGCCAAAAGATAAGTTGTCGCTTGCTATTGGTAAAGAAGGGCAGAATGTTAGGCTTGCGGCAAGGCTTACTGGCTATAAAATAGATGTTTACGCAGAAGGGCAAGAGGACGAGGCGAGAGACCACAAGAAGTTAGCAAAAGAGAAAAAGGCGGCGGTTAGCGCTATGCTAGATGGTGTAGAAGAGACGGGTACGCTTCCGGACTTTGCGGCTGTGGCAGATTTGGCAGACTTATCAGATTTATCTGACCTATCCGATTTGGCAAACCTAGCGGGGCTAGACGAAGATAGTAAGTAACGTGGGTAGCATAAGTGTTGGGGTAGGTGTAGATGTAAATGGTAGGAAACGTACTAGAGCGGGGGTGTAAGCGGGGGTTCTTTTATGGCACGTAAAAAGCATATACCACAAAGAATGTGCATTGTTTGTCGGGTTAGGTTTGATAAAAAAGATTTAACGCGCGTTGTTAAACAAAAGGAAAAAGATGCGCAAAATGCTTCGGACAAACAAAAGGAAAAAGATGTGCAAAAGGCTTCGGATAAGCAAAAGGACACGCAAAAAGTCGCACATAAAATTATTGTAGACGAGTCGCAAAAGGCAGATGGGCGCGGTGCATACATTTGTAAAAAGGCAGAGTGTTACGAGATATTAGTTAAGCAAAAGCGACTAAATAGGTCTTTTAGTGCAGATGTGCCGAGTGATGTGTATACAGAGTTGGGGAAGCAGTTAGGTAGTAAATAAATAAGGAAGCAATTAGGTAAAAGGAAGCAATTAAGGAAGCAAGTATGGATAGCAAAATAATTTCGTATATGGGCTTTAGCGTAAAGGCTAGAAAGTATATTGTGGGCGCAAGTTTAATTAGCGCTTACAGAAAAAAGATACATTTAATTATGCTTTGCGCAAGTGCTTCGGATAATACAAAAAAAGATGCGCATACGCTTGCTACTCGGTTTGGTGCGCCACTTGTTTTAATAAGTAATATATTACTAGAGGATATCATATATAAATCTAACGCAAAAATAATGGCTTTGACGGACTTTAATTTAGCAAAATCAATATTACAAAATATATCGGATAACGAAAATTTTAAAGTTATCGAAGTTTAATGGAGTAAATGACTAAAAAGCAGACTACTGACACACAAGAAGAAAAAAAGGTTGCTTACGAGAATTTGCGGCGCATAAAACTTTTGGTTTCTGAATCGGCGCACTTAAAGGCTTTACAAAACAATGTGAAAGACTTAAAGCGCAAGTTTGAGAATAATTTGCGAGATGCAAAAACCAGAGAGAAAGAGCGCATAGACAAAGAGCGTAAGCAAAGGTTTGAAGAGCAACAAGCGGCTGCAAAAAAGGCACAAGCAGCGGCTGATTTATCAGTTGAAAAGGACGCAAAAACTGCGGGTGAGAAAACAGCAGGTGTTGTTGCAGAGCAGAGCAAAGAGCAAAGAGATAGGGGCGGGGAAAGAGATAGAGGCGCTGATAGGGGTGAGAGACAAGGCAAGCCTCAATTTGATAATAGGCAAGGTAGAGATGCTCAGCAAGGCGATAGGCGCGATAGGGGCGGCTCTGGCGATAGGCGCGACAGCAGACAAGGCGGGCAAGGCGGACAAGGTGGCGAGCGTAGAGATAGGGATAGGCAAGACAACAGACAGGGTGATAATAGGCAAGGCGACAATAGAGATAGGGATAGTAGGCAAGGTCAGCACACGGGCGATAGGTCTCGCTCATTTGATAGGCAAGGTGACAGACAAGGCGATAACAGACAAGGGCAAGGTGATAGACAAGGGGGGCGTCAAGGCGATAATAGACAAGGTGGCGATAGGCAAGGTGATAACAGACAAGGCGGTGACAATAGACAAGGTGGGCAAGGGCGTCCATTTGATAGACAAGGCGGGGGCGCTGGCGGCGGCGGGGAGAGGCGCTCTTTTGGTCAAGGCGCTGGCGGGCAAGAAAGGCGCTCGTTTGATAATAACAGACAAGGCGGGGGCGGACCGCGCCCTTGGCAAAATAATCAAGGTGGCGGACAAGGCTCTCAAGGTGGTCAAGGTGGCGGACAAGGTGGTCAGAGGCCATTCACTCCGCGCGGGGCGGGCGCGCCACCACCACCGCCACCAACTCAGAGCAGGGGTGGCGGACAGCAACAGAAAAAGAAAACAAGCGGTGGTGGCGGTGGCTTTGGCGAGAATCGCGGCGGTATGAACAAGCGCACGCTTCTTCGCCGTGGCTACATTGTAGAAAACTTCGACGAGGGGCGCACAAGAAAGTTAAGCAACAAAAAGCAAGATAAGTTTATAAAGCCAACTTCTGCAATCGACAAGGCTGTAATAACATCAGAAAATGTAACAGTTAGGTTATTCTCAGAAAAAATCGGAAAGAGTTCTAGTGAGATTTTAAAACTTTTGTTTAACCTAGGCTATATGGTTAACATCAACTCTACAATCGATTTTGAGGCGGCTCAGTTAGTTGCTTCTGAACTAGGGATAGACTTAGAGTTAAAGGCAGAAAAATCGTACGAAGACCAACTTGCAGAGCAGTTTAAGTTAGATGCAAAGTCTGGTAAGTTATCTACGCGCCCACCTATTGTTACTGTTATGGGTCACGTAGACCACGGAAAAACTTCTTTACTTGATAGTATAAGACAGACAAATGTTACAAGTGGCGAGGCGGGCGGAATTACGCAAGCGATTGGTGCTTATACAGTTGTTAGCAAGGGTAGGACAATTACGTTTATAGACACGCCGGGTCACGAAGCGTTTACTGCTATGCGTGCTAGGGGTGCTAACTTAACGGACATTGCTATATTGGTTGTTGCGGCGGACGATGGGGTTATGCCACAAACAATAGAGGCTATAAACCATTGTAAAGCGGCGGAAGTACCTATACTTGTTGCGGTTAACAAAATAGATAAAGCGGGCGCGGATGTATCGCGCATAAGGCAACAACTTACAGAACACGGGGTTATACCAGAAGAGTGGGGCGGCGACAATATATTTACGGATATCTCAGCAAAGCAAGGCACAAACATAGATGGGCTTTT
Organism: Bacillota bacterium; assembly: GCA_009786825.1. Taxonomy (GTDB): domain Bacteria; phylum Bacillota; class Clostridia; order Christensenellales; family WQRI01; genus WQRI01. The sequence continues at coordinate 41,251 of WQRI01000002.1, read as the reverse complement.
AGAGAATGTATTGCTTATTGCCGATGTATTAGACTTGAAGGCAAGCGCCGAAACTAATGCGCACGGCACGATTGTAGAAGCGCACAGAGATGTTGGGCGTGGTCCGGTTGCTACTGTTTTGGTTGGTAGTGGTACGCTTAAAGTTGGCGACACTGTTGTATCGGGTATTGCTTCTGGTAGAATAAGGGCAATGTTTGATGATAAAGGCAAGCGGGTTAGGGTGGCTGGTCCATCAATTCCGGTGTCTATATTAGGTTTAGATGATGTTCCAAGCGCGGGTGATACGATTTACGTTACAGAAAACTTATCTAAAAAGGTTGTAGCAGAGCGTAAGGTTAAAGCGGCAATAGAAAAGGCAAAGCTAAAGGTAAACGTAAGTTTAGAAAATGCTTTCGAGCGTATAGAGGCGGGCAAACTAAAAGCGCTTAACATAATTATAAAGGCAGATTATCAAGGCTCACTTGCCGCTATTGTTAACGAGCTTGGCAAGTTGGCGGTTGAGGGTGTTAGAATAAACATTATTCACCAAGCGGTTGGTGGCATTACAGAGAGCGACATTATGCTTGCTAGTTCTGCTAGTGCGATAATAATAGGCTTTAATGTAAAGTTGCTGGCACAACTTAAAAAACTTGCAGAGAAAGAGGGCGTAGATGTAAGGCTTTACGATGTAATATACAGAGCGTCGCAAGAGATAGAGCGCGCGATGAAGGGCTTATTAGGTCCGCAATACAAAGAAGTTCCGCTAGGGCAAGCGGAAGTTAGGGAAGTATTTAAAATTACTGGCTCTGGCATAATTGCGGGTTGTATGGTTTTGTCGGGTAAGATTCAGCGCCGTGCAAAGTGCAGAATTTTGCGCGAGGGCGAAGTAATTCACCAAGGCACAGTAACAAGCCTAAAGCGCTTTAAAGAAGATGTTAAAGAAGTGGGCACGGGCTATGAGTGCGGTATAGGTACAGATTTCAGCGAGTTTAAGCAGGGGGATATTATCGATGTCTTCCTATTAGAAGAAATCCCTATCTAAGCGCTATATGCGTCGCAATACTTCGTCAAACTTGAAATTGCTCAGTTTGCGTACGTTAAGTACGCGGCACTTCGCAATTTCTGCGTTTTCCTTGTCTTGCTTGCATCTAGCGCTTAGATTTAAAGGAATTGCTAAGGGCTTGCCTAACATCTAGCGCTTAGATTTAAGGAACACTAAAACATTTAAAATTACAATTAACAAATTACAATGTACAAATGTTTAATTCATACTATCCCAAACTTTTTAACAGTTACAACAAGCAAACTGTTAAAAAGCTTAGTGATTAATGAGTGAAACATTTGTAATTTGTACACTGTAATTTGTAAATTTTGCATATTTACATTTTGTACATTTTGTACGTTAATAAGGAGAAACACAAATGTCTAGAAAAGTTGAGAAACTGAATTCGGAAATGCAGCGTACTATTGCTGCGATTATAAGAGAGATAAGAGACCCACGAATGCAAAGCGGGCTTATTGTTACGGTTACAAAAGTTGAGACTACAAACGATTTGGCGCACTCTAAAGTATATATATCTGTTATGGCAGATGCGGAAACTACAGATAGGGCTTTGGTGGCAATAACTAACGCAACACCTATGATTAAAAGAGAGTTGGGTAACAGAATAAAGGTTAGAAGCATACCTGACTTAACATTTATACTAGATACAACCGAAGCAGAAGTAGCGGCAATAAACGCTCAGTTAGATAGCCTTTTAGGTGGTGGTGCTGGCGGAAGTTGCAGAAGCGGTGGTGGGTGCAGGGGTTGTGGCAAGCACTAGGCATTAAGCGCTATATGCGGCGCAATACTTCGTTGAGGTTTGCGTTTTTCTTGTTAGCGTACGCCAAGTACGCGGCACGGCGAAAATCCGCACCTCGCCTTGTCTTGCTTGCATCTAGCACTTAATGCGGGCGCTAGCGTTAAAGGTTTTGAAGCATTTTAAAATTGCTTATATACAGGTACTAGCACACCTATTAGTTTTTTCAAACTATGGAAAAGAAGTTTAAAGAGATACTCGGCAAAATACAATCGGCTAAGACTGTTGGCATTTTTTGTCATATAAATCCGGATGCGGATACTTTGGGCAGCGCACTTGCCCTCTTTTTGTATTTGCGAAAGGTTGGTAAGGGTGTGGCTGTTTATGTAGATGCAACCCATTTGCCTTTGCATTTAAGCGGTGTGGCTGGTTACGATAAGGTTATATTAGGTGCGAGTGCAGATTTGGATACAGATTTTTTGGGCATAGACTTGCTGGTTTCTATGGATACGGCGGACGAAGCACGGCTTGGCAAGTATGCAGATGTTTTTGTGTCGCACCCTAATACAATTAATATAGACCACCATATATCAAACACGGGTTATGCAAAAATTAATTTGGTGAGAGAGACTTCTGCAAACACAGAAATTGTTTTAGAAGTGCTACAGAGTTTAGACTACTTCGAGACTAAAGCAAATGGTAAGCCCACCCTTATTTGTCGTGATATTGCTATGGCGCTTTATATTGGGCTTGTGGCGGACAATGGCAATTTTTCTTTTAAAAGCGTGAACGGGAATACATTTTTAATTGCGTCTAAAATTATGAGTTATGGACTAAGCTCGCAGGATATTTTTGATGTTAACAATATGCTTTTTAAAAGTTTAAGTTTGGCTAAGTTTAAGTTGCAGCGCGCTTTGCTTAACAACGTAAAGTTTTTTTACGATAACAAGTTGGCGGTAAGTTATCTAACACTAGACGACTTTGTCGCTTGCGGCAACACAAAAGAAGGTACGGAAGGGCTTATACACAATTTGCTTAACATAGACAGCGTAGAGATAGCCGTGTCGTTTAGACAAGAGAGCATAGATAAAGATGGGTTAAGCACTTTTAAAGTTTCGTTTCGCTCTAAGGGGTGGGATGTTAACTATTTGGCTAATCAGTTTGGCGGGGGTGGTCATAGAATGGCGGCGGGCGCAAAACTAAGGGGCGATGTGTACGAAGTGATAGATTTGATAGTAGACAAAGTAAAACAACTATTATAATTTTAAATTTTAAATGTTTAATGTTAAATTGTTTCACCCGCTAGCGCGGGCAAGGTCATATTTTGCGCAAAGTTTCCTATGTAAAGATTTTAGTAATTTAACATTTAAAATTTAACATTTAACATTTTACAAAATGAACGGTGTTTTAAATATATTTAAGCCTTTGGGGGTTACAAGTTCTGGCGTTGTGCTTAAGTTAAAAAAGATGTTAGGCACACGGGCGGTTGGGCATTTTGGCACGCTAGACCCTATGGCTAGTGGGGTGCTTCCTATTGGTGTTGGAAAGTCTACAAGGCTTTTCGATTATTTTTTGGCTAAGCGAAAAGTTTATGTAACAGAGTTTACTTTTGGCAAAACTACAGACACGCTAGATAGCGAAGGGCAAGTTATAGCAACAAGCGATGTTATACCAACGGGGCAACAAATTGTAGATGCTTTGCCTAATCTAAGCGGTGTGATTAACCAAGTGCCGCCGCAATACTCTGCTAAAAATGTTGGGGGGGTACGTGCGTACGCGCTTGCAAGGGCTGGGCAAGAAGTAGAATTAAAGCCAAAGCAAGTAGAGATTTTTAAGTTTGATTATTTGGCAGGGGTAGACCAGTTTACGCACAGGTTTGAGATAGAGTGTTCTAGTGGCACATACATAAGAAGTTTGGCAAGAGACTTAGGGCAGTTATTAAACACAGTATGCTATATGAGCGCGCTAGAGCGAACAATTGTGTCAATGTTTAAAATAGATAACGCTTACACGTTAGAGAGTTTAGAGCAACACATTACAGATTTTGGCTTAGAGAGTTTGCAAGATAAATTGTTGATAGAGCCACAGCGGTGTATAGATTTGCCAAGTTACACAGTTTTAAAAACAGACAGAACCAAAATTTTAAACGGACAAAAATATTACTCTGAAAACTTTCCGAAGGGTAGTTTCAAATTGTTTTTAGAAAGAGAGTTAGAAAATGAGAGAGAGTTTTTCGGCATAGCCACAAGTATTAATTCGGCAAGTGGCAACGCTTTAAAAATAATCACAAACTTACACTAACAAGGCAGTAAAAGTAAAATTACAAACCTACACTAACAAGATAACAAAACTAACAAGATAACAAAATTAAACTTTAGTTTTGTGGCGGGCAGTAGTCGGCACTATAAAAATATGCAAATTTTACATTACAAGCAAAAGTATAACAAGCCCATTGTTCTAGCCCTAGGTTTTTTTGACAGTTTACATATTGGGCATTTAGAGATTATACAACAAACCATTAAAAAGGCACAAAAGCATAACGCGCGCCCTGCGCTTTTTACGTTTTCTAATAACCCGTCCGCCGTTTTATCTACGCTTGGGGTGGTGGGTGGCGCTAGTAAAAAAGCGCCTAACAACAAAGCACCCGTGCAAAACCAGCCTTACAAATTGGTTAACACGTTTAACGAGCGAATTGCAATACTAAAGAAAATGGGGCTAGAAGTTATTATAGCGGCAGAGTTTTCTAAAGAGTTGTTAACAACCACAAGAGAGTGCTTTTTAAAAAACTTGTTGCAAAATTTTAATATTGTTGGGCTTGTGTGCGGTACAGATTTTAAGTTTGGGCTAAAGGGTTTGGGTAACTGTGAGTTTTTGCAAGAGCAGTTGGGCGAGTTGGTTAGCGTAGTAAATTTGGTTAAGTATGGCGATAAAAAGGCGTCGTCTAGTTGTATAAGAGACTATTTGATTGCGGGCGATATACAAAGCGTTAATGCAAAATTAATATGCAAATATTCTATAAGCGGGCAAGTAGTAAAGGGCTATTCTATAGGTAGAGAGTTAGGTTTTCCCACAGCGAATATTGTGCCGTGTTTTGATAAGCACGTGATAAAGCAAGGGGTTTATGCAACCAGCACGCGAATTGGCGATAGCGACCAAACGTATTTGTCTATAAGTAATGTTGGTGGCAGACCAACCTTTAACGACAAAGAGCAAAAGATAGAGACTTATTTACTAGATTATAAGGGCGCAGAACTTTACGGCAAAAACATAACTATAACTTTTCTGCAAAGACTAAGAGATGTACAAAGTTTTGACAGCAAATCTAGTTTGGCTGTGCAAATAGAAAAAGATATAAAAAAGGTTTTAGAGTTGGATAAAAACATATGATAAGATTTGGGGTGGCGAGTAATTCGGATAGTTTTTATAGCGAGGGCTATAAAGGCACAGAGCAGGCTATGTGGTGGTTAGCAAAGCGTGGGCTAGCCGCCTTTGAATATTCTTTTGGGCGCGGTGTGAGTATTGGCGAGGCCAAGCGCGAAGCCATAAGGCAAGAGGCGCTTAAGCATAATATTGCGCTAAGCGCTCACGCACCCTACTATGTTAATTTGTGTACGGACGACACAGAAAAAACAAAAAAGTCTTTTATGTTTATTGTGCAGTCTATTGAGGCTTTAAGAGACTTTGGCGGCAATAGGGTTGTTGTGCATATAGGAAGTGCATCTAAGCAAGCGAGAGATATATCGTTTAAAAATGCGCAAGTAAATTTAGAAGCCCTAGCAAATACGCTTGCTAAAAGTGCGCTAGTAAGTGGTGGGGCAGACAAGCCTAGTGGTAGTAGCGGGGCTTTGCCAAGTAAGGCTATGGATAACAATTTACTCATATGCTTAGAGACTATGGGCAAGATAAATCAGTTTGGCAATTTAGAAGAGGTTGTTGCGCTTTGTAAAATAAGTCCGCTGTTTATTCCGTGTATAGACTTTGGTCATATAAATGCGCGCGGTGGCGGAGCGCTTACTATTTTTAAAGGCGGTAAGTTAGATTTTAGTGCAAGTAAAGACGCTTACAAAAAAGTGTTAGATTATGTGGGCGAGCAGTTGGGCGAGAGCATATTAAAAAAACTGCACATTCATTTTAGTAAAATAATGTATTCTAAGCAAGGCGAGGTTAAGCACTTAAATTTTGCAGATGAGATAGAGCCGACTAACAAAGATATAATTTTTAAGCCGTATGGTCCGTGCTACAAGCCGCTTATGCACTTACTTAAAGAGTATAAAATGGACAAAGCGGTTGTTATTTGCGAGAGTAAAGGGCATCAAGCGGAAGACGCAAATCAGATGTTGGAATATTTTAATAGCATAAACAATTGACTTTTTTTTGAAAAACTGCTACACTATTACAGTGGTTGAGGCTTTAAGTTCTCAATTTAAATGAGGTAAAATGCAAAGACACAAAACATTTTTTGAAAAATATGCCAAAGACAATGTAGACGCGCTTATTGTTTTAAGCCCGCTTAACAATTTTTATTATACGGGCTTTAAGGCAAGCAATGGTGCATTTATTGCAACCAGAAAGGGCAAGGCTGTCTACTTAACAGACTTCAGATATACAGAAGATGCCAGAGAAAAAATAGCGACCGATATAGAAGTAGAGTTGGTAGGGCAAGATGCTTTTTATAGCAAAATAAAGCAAATTTTAAAAAGCGCGCGCGCTAACATTGTTGGTGTAGAAGGCGACTTTTTAGCGTGGTCTGCATACGACAGGTTGGCTAAAGAGTTAGATTTTTGCACGCTTATAAATGTATCTGTAGAGATAGAGCGCCAAAAAGCAATAAAAACAGAAGACGAAATCTCTAACATAGCAAAGGCTCAAGACATTGCAGAAAAGGCTTTAACAAAACTTTTGCCAAAACTAAAGGTTGGCGTTACAGAGTTTGACATAGCGGCAGAACTTAACTACATAGCACTAAAGTTAGGAAGCGAAGCGCCCGCTTTTGATACGATTGTGGCTTTTGGCGCAAATTCTTCTAAGCCGCACGCAAAGCCATCTGATAACAAACTTGCTAAGGGCGATATGGTGCTTATAGATTTTGGTTGTAAAACAAATGGTTATTGTTCTGATATGACGCGCACGTTTGCCTTTTACGACAAGCCAGACGCGCGGCTAGAGCGCATATACGACATCGTTTTAAAGGCGCAGATTTACGCTATAAACAACATTAAGGCGGGTGTGTCGTGTAAAGAGGCGGATAGTTATGCGCGAGAGTTTATAACGGCAAATGGTTACGGCGAGTATTTCGGACACGGGCTAGGACACGGGGTGGGCATTTATGTACACGAGTTGCCGCGCGTATCTTCACGCTCGGAAGAAGTGCTTATGCCGGGTATGGTTATAACTGTCGAGCCGGGCATTTATGTGTCTGGGCTTGGCGGCGTTAGGATAGAAGACTTGCTAGTTATAAGGGACGGCGGAACAGAAAACTTAACAAAGTTTGCAAAGGCTTTGAGAGTATTGTAGAGAGTGTAAAATGTAAAGTGTAGAGTGTAAAGTTATTTAGCCGCTAGCGCGGGCAATATTTGTCTTGACAAAATGCTTATATTATGTGACTTGCGACTGTTCAAAAGTTGTGGTATTAATGTTTGCATCCACTTTACATTTTACACTTTACACTAAATCGGAGGTTAATATGATTTTTGCGGGAGATTTTAGAAATGGACAAACATTTGAGATGGACGGCGCTGTTTTTACAGTAGTTTCATTTCAGCACGTAAAGCCGGGCAAGGGCGCGGCTTTTGTTAGAACAAAAATTAGAAATGTGGTAACGGGTGCGGTTTTAGAAAAAACTTTCAGCCCCTCAGACAAATTTCCAAAAGCGCATATAGAGCAAAAGAAAATGAGTTACTCTTACAACGATGGGGGCTTATATTATTTTGCAGACCAAGATTGGAACTTAATCCCATTAAACGAGTCTATGGTAGAAGAGGCGCTTAAATACATAACAGAGAACGAAGAGGTTCAAGTTAAGTTTTATAAGGGCGAGCCTTTTTCTGTAGAGCCGCCGATTTTTGTAGAACTTAATATTATAGAGTGCGAGCCGGGTGCGCGTGGCGACACGGCGCAAGGCGTGCTTAAGCCAGCAACTGTAGAGACAGGGCTTGTTGTGCAAGTACCACTTTTTGTTAACAACGGCGAGCGCATAAAGATAGATACGAGGTCAGGTGAGTATGTAGAGCGCGTTAAGGGTTAAGCGCTATGTGCGGCGCAATACTTTGTCAGTCTTTACGTTTCGTCTCAGTCACGTACGTATAGTACGCTCCTTCACGAAGCCGCAGACTTCCTCGTCTTGCTTGCACCTAGCGCTTAACCCAACTTGCTTTAGATGTTACTAATCGCGAAGCGGTGAAACAATTGTTCAATGTTCAATGTTCAATGTTAATTGTTGAACAATGTTAATTGTTCAACAAAATCTGCCAACATTCGTTGCAATAAAATTACAAAAGAAAACATAGGTTAGTATTAAGCATTTTAGCACGGGGAGAATGCTAATCTATAAAGCACAAAAGGGGGTGTAAAAACCTTATGAGTTACTCTTCTATGACTAATAACAGGGTTTATCTGCACGGCACGATAACGACTAATCCTGTTTATTCGCACGATGTATACGGCGAGGGTTTTTTTGAAATGAAGCTTGCTGTCGAGCGCTTGTCGGGGCTATCAGATGTTTTGCCTATTACAATTTCAGAACGGCTGATAGAAGCGCACACAATTAAATTAGGAAGCACGCTTGCAGTTAATGGTCAGTTTAGAAGTTACAACAAAATGATTGATGGCAAGTCTAAACTTATGCTTACTGTTTTTGTAAGGGACGTCTTAGCAATGGACGAGTTAGATGGGGGCGTGGGCGCTATAAAAAAATCTACAAACGTTATAAATTTGGTGGGCTATATTTGTAAGCCGCCAATATTTAGGGTAACACCCTTTGATAGAGAGATTGCAGATTTGCTTTTGGCGGTTAATAGGGCTTACAATAAATCTGATTACATACCCTGCATTGCGTGGGGCAGAAACGCAAGGTTTGTAGAGCGGCTAAGTGTTGGCGCTAGGGTAGAGATAGAAGGGCGAATACAGTCGCGCGAGTATCAAAAAAAGTTGTCGGAAACAGAATTAGAGACTAAGGTGGCATACGAAATTTCTATAAGCAAAATTACAGATAGCAAAACAGAAGATATCGCACACGGAGTTTTTTTGAATGAATAATTACATATCGTTTATAAATAATGCGTCGGTTATAATAAAACTTATACTATGGTTGTTTTTCGGCTTTTTTTGGTATGGGCTTTATAGGGCGTTTAAAGGCAAGGTTTTAATCGGGCTTATCTGGATATTTACAGGTGGGCTTTTTGCAGTAGGCTGGATAATAGATTTTGTAACAATAATAACATCTAACAAAATAAAATTCTTAGCAGACTAGCTCAGTATATAAAAATTTTTCGCTGTTGCCTACGCACTATGGCAACGTTTTTAGTTTAGGTTTGCTAGCGTAGTCAAAGGCTCAAAATTTTTATATACTTCGCAACGTGTAGGCAATGTCCTAGCGGACGGCAAAGTTACCGAAATGGTCAACAATGTATCAATACTTTTTCAATGCATAAATTTAGCCATAAAAACATATAATTTTTATGGCTTTTTTGATTGACAAATTTCGCAAAATGTTATAAAATAATGGTATGGGTTAGATGTTTGCAAAAGTTAAGGCGTGTATCTAACATTAAATTTATCATTAAACATTATAAATGGAGGTAAAATTTTATGATGAGAAGTAGCAATTACTTTGGTCTACCAGTACTTATCGCTATCATACTTCAGTTTTTCTTAGGCGGAATATTAAGCTTTGTATGGAGACTATTAAACGGCAAGACAATTCTATTTACTATTTTAAGTTTCCCGCTTATTTTCATAACGTCTTGGATTTTCTGGCTAGCAGACTTAATAAGCTTGATAGTAAACGGAAATATAGAATGGCTAATTTAAAACACAAAAAGGCTTCAGAGAATACATTTTCTCAGAAGCCTTTTTTGGTAGGGGCTGAGTTAAGCATTTAGGGCTTCAATTGGGCGAATGTTGCTTTCAGAAGTTAGCACGGCAAACTGTAAAAACAGTTGACTTTTTAGCGTAAATGATATACAATAAAATTAAGTTAAAAAAACAATTTGGAAAATGTTCAGGTGGTGAACGCAAAAAGGAGTTTACAAAATGGCAAAAAGTGAGAAAGCACATAGTTGTGAGAAATTACATAACATACTTAAAAAAGCAAAGACTTTTGATTTTGACTTTGACGGCATTTATATTTTGTTTGAAAAAGATGAAAAGGGTCACGGGGTTGATAGGATTGTTCGTATCGGTTCACATACGGGGGAGAATAGGCTATTTAACAGGGTTAAAGAACACATTGCAAAAAATATAAACCGCAGTATATTCAGAAAAAATATAGGGCGAGTATTGCTTAATAAAAGGCAAGACGAGGATTGTTTAAAGATTTGGAATAAAAATACAACTCGAAAAGCCGATAGAGAAAAATATTCTAAAGACATTGATAAGGAGCGCGAAGCAGTTGAAAAAAAGATTTCAAAACTTGAAGAATGTATTTCAAAAGATATAAAAAAGCGTTTTTATTTTAAACTGATAAAGGTTGAATGCAGTGTATACCGCTCGAGTTTAGAAAAGCGTCTGATTGCTACAGTAGCACAATGTGAAGATTGTAGTGCGAGTGAGAATTGGCTTGGTAAAGATAGCCCAGAAAAAAAAATTGTAGAAAAAGGGTTATGGCAAGTGCAAGGCTTAAAGGGTGAAACTTTAAATGACGAAGATTTAGAATATATTGCACAAAACTTATTTTAAGAAATTTTAAGGGTGCTAAAACCAAAAAACAGTTGACTTTTTAGCGGAAATGATATATACTAAGAGTAAGAAAAAATCATTTAAATAAATGGAAAAATTTAGTTATAGGGGTAGCCAAAATATGACAACAATAAATATAACGCAAGATACTAACTGGCAAGAAGTTGCGGAAGTTTTGAAATCGAAAGGTAAAGATGAAGTTATAGTAATGTCTAAGACCGAGTTAGACGAGCATACAGAAAAAGCAATTGCTACAAATTGGCTAATGGCAGAAATTGCGAAGGGTGAAGATGATATTAAGAATGGCAGATTTACTTCTTATACTGCTGAAGACTTTAAGTCGGGCAAGTTTCTTGAGAACATAATTAATATGGCTAATGAAATTATAGATAGTCAGAAGGTGCGTTAATGAAAGATGTAATAACTACAACAAGTGCAGATAAAGATATTACTCGTATCTACCTTAACATCTATAGAGATAGCCCGAAAAATGCTTTAAAGCAGGCAGAGCAGATAGATAGGCATTTTGAAAACATAGGTCATTTTCCGGGGATTTGTTTGCCTTTAACAAATAAAGTAGATATAGAAACAGATTTAAAATATTCAATTAGTGTGCCTTACATAATTATAAGTAGGCATTATGCAAAGCATATAGAAGTTTATAGAGTTTTTCACTGTAAGGAAAACTACATATCTAAATTGTTTGAAGTTTAATTTTTTGTGAGAGCATTACGACGACAATTAAAATGATAGGCTTTTGAGAAAATTTTTTCTCGGAAGCCTTTTTTTGTTGAGCTAAGGCTTGTTTGGTTGGGGTGTTGATTTTTTGTTGGGGGGTGGTTTTTGTTGGACAATGGTTTTGAAATATGGTATAATATAAGGGAAGTGGGGTTAAGAGAAGTGGGGTTGCGGTTGGGTAGGAAATTAACTGGGGTTCTTGGGGAAGTGAGGGTGTGGTAGATTTGGGGGCTGGCTTGGGGATAAATATATAAAAACAACTAAGGAGAAAAATTTATGTGGAGAAAGGGCGATGTGATTATTAAGATTATTGATGTGGGGGACGCGGACTATAAGGCTATGCTGGATATGCGTAACAAGGTTTTGAGGCTTCCGCTGGGGCTTAATTTGTTTGACGAGAAGTTAGACGAGGCAGATGATATTTTGTTTGTTGCGTATTACGATAGGGGTGGTAGTGAGTTGCAGGTTGCGGTGAAAAGCGAGTTGCAAGGTGGCGCTTCACAGGGTGATGTTTCGCAAGGTGGGTTACAAGGCACGAGTAGTTTACAGATGGTTGGTTGTTGTATTTTGACTGTGGCACAAAAGCAGAAAAAAGACTATAATAAAACAGGCGTGCCTTCTGGTAAGTTTAAGATGCGGCAAGTTGCTGTAAGAGAAAATACTAGGGGGCTTGGCATAGGCAAGCACTTGATGCTTTGTGCTGAGAGCTATGCAATTAAAAGCGGCTTTGCAGAAATTTTTATGTCTGCAAGGGACAGCGTATATACTTTTTACGAGAAGTTGGGCTATAAATTTAAGGGCAAAGAGTATATAGAAGTTGGCTTGCCGCATAAAATTATGTATAAAAAACTTCCAAAAATAAATAAGTCAGACCTAGACCATTTGCTAGGTTTAAAGGAATATTTGTGATGTATAGTTTTAAAAACGACTATTTAGAGATTGCTCACGTGTCTATACTAGAGCGCTTGCTTAGCGTGTCTGATGTTCAGTTGGGCAGTTATGGCTCTGACAAGTTTAGCGCAAAAGCTAAAGAATTAATTGCTAAGACTTTTGGTTTGGCAGACACAAGCGGCATACATTTTTTTACGGGCGGGACGCAGGTTAATCACGTATTTTTAAACTGTGCTATGCGCGCTATAGAGGCTGTGATAGCGCCTGATAGCGGGCATATAGTTGTTAACGAGTGTGGCGCAATTGAGAGTAACGGCAACAAGATTATTACTGTGCCTAATAAGGACGGCAAGTTGACAGCGGCGCAAGTGAGTGAGACAATTAACAAATATAAGGACGAACACGTGGTTGTGCCGCGCGTTGTGTTTATATCTCAAACAACAGAAAAGGGTACGGTTTATTCTAAGAGTGAGTTAAGCGCGTTGTATGATGTTTGTAAGAAGTTGGGGCTTTATTTGTTTATAGATGGCGCACGCCTTGGCTGTTCTTTAATGGTGGATAGTTTGGCTAGTGCGAATGAGAATATACTTACGCCAAAAGATATTGCAAAGTACTGTGACGCTTTTTATATTGGCGGTACGAAAAACGGCGGGATAGGCGAGGCGCTTTGTATAGTAAACGATGGGCTAAAGCGCAACTTTAAAAACTATATGAAGCAACACGGCGCGCTTATGGCAAAGAGCGCTTTGGTTGGGTTATCTTTTAGTGTGTTGTTTTGTGATGGGGATAGTGGTAAAAGTAAACTAAAGGCAGACTTAGAAAACATTTTGTTTTTTAAATTAGCAAAGCATATGAATACGCAGGCTCAGCGTATATCAAAAGCGTTTTTAGATAAGGGCTATATTCTAAACTCTAATTCGCCCACTAATCAAGTTTTTGTTATACTGCCGGATAGTAAGGTTAAAGAGTTAAGCAAGCACTTCGATTTTCACATATGGGATAGTGGCGGGGCGGACATACCAAAAGGACATTCTCTAGCGCGTTTTGTTTGCGGGTTTAATAGTTGTGAGACACAAGTTACAAAACTTATTGATATGCTTTAAGGCGTGCACGAATTTTATCAAGGTTGTATAAAATTTTATCTAGGTTGTTTTTTCGTGTAAAGCACAAAGGGCTTAAAAGTCGTTAAAATGCTGTGTTAGCATAGTTTTAACGGCTTTTTTTGTGCATTTTACAACAACATTGTTTAAAAGACTTTACAAACTTTTAACTATTTGGTAGAATATATGTGGGAACGTCCGATTAAGTCGCCCGTAAAAATTGCCCTATGTGACATTTCCAATAGCAACAAAAATATTAATAAAAATGCTGCTTGTATTCAGGTGAAATGCAGGCAATTTTAGGGCAGCACGCAGTTTTTTTGGCGCTTTTTTGCAAAGCAAAAAAACAAAAAAACAAAGTGCGGACTTAAGAGGCGTATTCTATGAGAATTACTAAGGCTACATATCCGCAGTTTAGGAAGTTATTTGATAGTTTGAAGCATTTTTTAGTTAGTTTGAAATATGACAGGCTAGATTTTAGAATGATTGTTGCCGAGTGTATACTTAGGGGAGATAGCAAAACTTTAATGGTTTTTGATAGCCACAAGTCTAATATAGAAAAGGTTGCGCAAAATATTATTAAGCATTGTGATAGTAAGTCGGTTTTAAAACTTTTTGGGCTTCCTACAGACACGACTAACATAGAGTTTTTTTTGCCGGAAGGGGCGGTGGAAAATGGTAAGGGCGAGCCTAAAAATGTAAAGGGGGCTAAGGCGGGCAAGTCTGGCGGTGGCGATGATAGTGATGTTAAGGGGCAAAAAGAGCAAGTAAAAACACAAATCTCTTATTATGTGGCTTTTAGTTTTAAAGAAAAAGTAACATCACTTTTGGCAGATTTTTTAAGCAGATATCAGCACGAGATGTTAACAATTTTTTCCTCTCGCACAACAACGCTTTTCGATGTAATAGATAGGGTAGAGCAAACTTTTGCAGACGCTGTAAAACAATATGTAGACTTAGATATAGTGCAAACGCTTGCGGGTGCATCTTACGAGCGGCGAGATGCTGTTGGCTCTATAATATATGTTAGAACGCGTTCTGAGGCTAATTATAAGTTAAGGTTTGAAAAAGAGATAGATTTTAATTTCGATAATCTACGCCTTATCAGAAAACTTTTAGAGATGTCTGATAGTCGCGTATCGCTTGTTGTGTTTAACAAAAAAATTATCGGGCTAGGCACGAAGGGAAGCGTTTATAGAAAGGTTCAGTTTACGGGCAACCAAAAGTGGACTTTGTATTTATCTAGCAAAGAGAGTTTGCGTTTTTCGCGCGGTAAGTTTTTCTTTGATAGGGGAAACAATCAAGATATACTAGATTTGCCAAAGGGCTTCATTTTAAAGAAGTTTGAAAAGGCGTTTATCAATATTGTAAATGTTTTGAAGCGCCAAAAGAATGGTGCGCTGTTGATAATTTCAGACGAAGCAAAGCAAGAGGTTGCGCGACTTACGGGGCTTGCTAGGGGCTATGCGGTGTCACCCGTAGATTTAAACATACCCGAGAATTTAAGTTTGATAAAATATTTGGCGAATGTTGATGGTGCTGTTTTTATAGACCGCCAACTTAAATGCTACGGCACGGGGATAATACTAGATGGTATTGCTAAAACGCCGGGGTCTAACGCTAGGGGCGCTAGGTTTAATTCTGCTTGTTGTTATTTAGATAACAGAACAAAAGTGCCGGTTGCATCTATTATATTTTCCGAAGATGAGACTATGGATATTTTAGCAAACGATTTTTCCAAGCAAGTTAATTTAAGCGTGTACAAGCCAATTGTTCAGCCGGTAGATGCTAAGGGTAAGAAGGTTAAGCAAGATAAGAAAGTTTTAAAAACAACAATAGATATTTTGCCTATAGAAAAAGATAGTAAGGTAAGGGCAAACTAAAAGCGAACTAACCAGAAAAAAAATATAAACGCAAAAATATTCAAGCACAAAAAATATTTTAAATACAAAAAATTACAAAACACAAAAATATTCAAACGCGAAAACAAAAAATATTTACAAACGCAAAAAACATTTAAACACTTCACGGAGGTTTTTTTAACATATGAGTAAACTATCTCAAAAAGAAAAAATTAAAGCAAAAATAGAAAGGGAAACCGAGCAGGCTAAAGAGAGTCGTGCGCAGGTTTTGGGCATTGGTAGCAAAAGCATAATTAATTTTAACAATTTAATGTATGTTAGATTGGTTTTGTTGGCTTTGTTGCCACTTGCATTTTTTATGTATTCTAGGGCTTTGTTTGCTATAATTATTGTTTATGCGCTACTTATGATTCCTACGCGGATAATAGAAAAGCGCGCTAGTGAGTTTTCGGGCGAGCGACTTAGGCTGCCGAAACTAGACTTGATTGTTGCATTGTCTTTAATTGGTGTGGTGGTGTTTTTGATGTTTTTAAGCATTGTTACAACCAACAACAGACCTTTCAGATTTGAAGGATATTCTAGCGAGCAAGTTAGAGAGTGGCTTTTAGACGAGGGTAGCAAAACCCCACATCAAGCGAGCGAGTTAGAGCCTATAATCACCAATGGTGGCCTAACGCTTACAAGGGGTCAGCGCTATTTTGTGCAGGGTAGCACTCTGTTTGTTGGCGACAGGACGATTTTTGGGCTGCTTAATGGCAATGGCTGGGGTAGGAATAATGCGATAATAGGGTACCACTCCGAGATAGATACAAACCCAAGGGACACTTTTGGTGAGAGAGAGCAAGGTGTTATAGTTATACGACCAGATGGCGGTACGGCAGTTACTGTGGCGGCGGGCGACTATTCTGCAGTTATATCAGAAAATCGAGTTGCTAGCAATATAATACAATTTGGCGTAATACTAAATATAGTGCTACTAGCGGGCGTATTCTTTCTAGGCATAATGACAGTAGCAAAAATGCGCAGGTTAAGACTGGGCTTAGATTAACGCTTCAACACAACTTAGAACCAACAAATAAAACTAAATAGTCCGACCGACTTTTGTGGTGCTTCACAATAGAAGTTACTCGGCTTAACAAATTGAATACAAAAAAAGTGCTTACGGCAAATATGCTGTAAGCACTTTATCCTTAAAGCAATCTTAAAACGACCACAAAATTAACTACTCTAGTACTTGACAAATTCTTGTTAATATGTTAAGATTAGTATATAGAAAAAATAAAGGTGGCATACTATGGAAGAGAAAGATAAAATTAAAGAAATTGAAAAACGATTAAGCAAGAGAAAAAACAAATTTCCGCCAATAGACATTGAAATTGATGGTCTGCCGCCTTATAGAGAAGTAGACATCGTAATTGATGAACTTGTTCCGTGCTTGACTTGCAGAGATTCGGGCAAAGAATTAGACACCGAGTTTGAAGAGTTGGAAGATTTTAGTACGCTTAAAGGGCTTAAAAACTTTGGCTTTGAGTGGGATAAAGTAGACAGCGATGAATTTAAAATTAGAGCGTTGCGGGTAAAAGGGCAAAAAGAAATTCAGGGGCTTGTTGCTTATAGAATTGACAAAGGTGGTGTTTATGTTGAACTTGTTGAAAGCAATCAAAAGAATGTAAAAAAAGAGAAAGGCAGTTATGCAGGCGTCGGTGGTCATTTGTTTGCAGAAGCAGTTCGTATAAGTTTTGAAAATGACAACGAAGATGGCTTAGTATATTTTAGGTCAAAGACAAGTCTAGTAAAATATTATGAAAAGAATTTGGGTGCAGAACTAACAGTTCCGAAGCGAAATATGATGGAAATAAGTTTTGAGAGCGCACACAAATTATGGGAGAAATATTATGCAAAGAGCGATAAAAATTAAAGAATGCCCACTTGATAGCATAGAGGGGTTAATGACTGTACCTACACCAAAAGGGCAAAGACCACATTATGATTTTAAAGCAATGAGAGAATATGCAAAAGCAAAGGGCAAAAAGGTTGCAGAGCTGTCGGATAAAGAACACGACAAGTTTATTCTATATTGGAGATAGTAATTATCTTGTTGTGGTTAGAAAAAAATTACTTTGTGCGAGTCTCTCACCCAATTTTTTGCAAGAGGTCCGCTGGTAGACAACGGATATACGTAAAAAGTGCTTACGGCAAAATTGCTGTAAGCACTTTTTGTTTTGTCTTAGGTTTTGCAGTATTTCTATTTTGGTAGGTGTTTGCAGTTTTCGCAACCGAAAAATTTGTCGCGACCAATAAGGTAGTCTACTGACACGTGAAAATATTCTGCAAGTTTTATAAGCATTTCTAAGTTGGGAGTGCCTCTGCCAGTTTCCCAGTCGCCAACAGAATAGCGCTGTGTGCCTAAGTCTATTGCCATTTTGACTTGGGGGATTTTAAGTTCTTTTCTTAACTCTTTTATTCTTTCGTGAAACTTCATAAGTATATTATACTAAATTGAGTAAAAATTACTTGACATTGAGTAAAGAATACTCTATAATATTCATTGAGTAAAAATTACTCAATGCTGGTCTGGTATAAGTTTATACTATACGTAGCATACTAAAAAAATAATTTCTCTAAGAAAAAAAGTACCGCCAGTAGTGGTTGAAGTGTACCGCCATTAGCGGTTGAGTAGGTGAGAGGTTGGTTGAGTGCAAAGGGCTTTTTTCTTAGAGAGAGTTGGAGGGCTTCAGATATGGTAGAGAGTGTATTTAATGTAAAGTTAAAAGAATTGAGAGAGAGTAAGGGGCTAAGTGTGGCAGATTTGGCAACAAGGCTAGGTTTTAAAGAAAGGGACATAATCGATTTTGAAAGCGCCAAAAAAGAGCCACGGCTTAGAGACGTTATACAATTTGCAGACTTTTTTGAAGTAACACTAGAGTATATAATAAAGGGCAAGAGTTAATTTGGGCAAGCGTTAATCATTTTGGCGGTAGCAGTTGTGTAATAATTAACGTGGCGCTACTACTTTTTGTCGCGTGGTTTAAAAAAAGGCGTGTTGCACTAGTGTTGTGTTACACGCCTTTTTTGTATTTGTACATCTCTTTAAAGTATTTTTTGTTAACTGTTGGAAATTTTAAATTACGCAGATTTTAACTGTGTCTAATTCGATACGGTTAGAATTAAGCAGGTTACAATGCTTCAAGTGTTTTTTAAGACTTCGTCCATATCTCTTGCGCCGTAGACTACTCGCACTATTATAATAGTTGCTGTCTTTTCATCAGCCTTGTAAAAGCAGGTATAGTTGCCTACAAAAAATCGCCGTAGGGATTGGTCTAATATGTATTCGTTGTGGACAGGTGCGCCTGAATTTGGAAACTCTCTGATTAGGTCTAATTTTTCGTAAAATTGAATAACTAAATCTTTTGCCGCTTTTGGATTTTTCAGTTGTAATTCGATGTATTCTAAGGCGCTGTATAAATCACGCTCTGCTAAAGATGTAAATTTATAATCATATTTATTTTGCATATTTTGCTATCATCTCCGCTTTGACATTTTCGCCATCTAGAAGGGGTGTACCGCTGTCGATTTCTTTAAGTGCTTCGTTTACCAGTTTTGCTTCGTTAGTTTCTTTGAATTTTTTGTTGTAAGTATCGATATCCATAACAACAAGTCTACCATAGCCATTTTTTGTTATAAACACAGGCTCGCCCATCGCGCAAAGTTTTTCTATGGCAACAGTATCTTTTAAATCTCTGATTGGTATTATTGGCATAATTATTCCTCCATTAAAGTTTTGCAACGCGACTAGATTGCGTTACTATTACTATGTTCGTGTGGCTTAATTATATACTAAATTTAGTCACGTGTCAAGTGTTTGAGCGTAAAAATTATTTGCTAGTTAGAGTTATGTTATTTGCTTTATGTTATGCTAATGAGAATATAGTTGGCAAACTATATTGGGTTTGTGGGGTTTATAGTATTATATTGGGTTTTGTGGGTTGCATAAACTGGACAAGGTGGTGCATATAATGGGAGTATGCATTACGAGTATAATTTTTCTAAGATTAAGAGAAGGACTGCGCTTTTTTTGGCGGTGGTCTTTTTTGTGTTTCTTGTTTTGGTTAGTAGGCTTTTTTATGTGCAGTTGATACAGGGGGCGTGGCTTAGCCGACAGGCGCACGACCAATGGTTTAGAGATTTGCCTTTGCAAGCACCGCGCGGGCAGATTGTAGATGCGACTGGTCACGTGCTTGCAGATAGCCAAACGATTTATAGCGTGTATGTCAGACCAAGTGCGGTTAGGGACGCGGGGGCTGTGTCGGCGGTGCTTTCTAATGCGCTGGGGCTTGATTTTTCTTATGTTAATCAGCGCGTTACGTCTCGTGTATCTGAAGTGACTATTAAGCGCGGGGTAAGCAGAGAGCATATGCTTACGATTAGGCAGAGCAATTTGCTGGGCATTTATTTTGCGCAAGATGTTACGCGCCGGTATAGGTATGGCGATTTTGCTACGCAGGTTTTTGGTTTTACTAATATAGATGGCGATGGGCAAGCGGGGTTGGAAGCGTATTTTAACAGATATTTGCGTGGGCTTGATGGGCAGGCGCTTACGGGCGCGGATATTAGGGGGCGCGAGTATGAGGGGTCTACTACATATTTTATACCGCCGGTGCCGGGGGCTTCGCTTCATTTGCATCTAGACCACAACATACAAAGTTTTGCAGAGCAAGCGGTAGAGCGGGCAATTGCAGACCACAACGCGAAGGGGGCGCGGGCTGTTGTTATGGATGTTAACACGGGGGCTATACGGGCGCTTGCAAACAGACCCTCGTTTAATTTGAATGAGATTCCGCGAGACGATGTTGCGCTGTTGATGGAATTATCTAGAAACCCGATTATTACGGACGTTTACGAGCCGGGTTCTACTTTTAAGATTTTTACTTTGGCGGCGGCGCTAGATTTGGGTGTGGTTACGACTGCTTGTAGGTTTGGTTGCCCGGGGTTTAGGGTGATTGATGGCGAGCGGATAAGGTGTTGGCGAACAAAGGGACACGGCACTGTCGATTTGGTGCAGGGGCTTAATGTTTCGTGTAATGCTGTTTTTATGGATTTGGCGCTTCGTATTGGTGTGGATAATTTTTACGACTATATAAGGCGGTTTGGGTTCGGGCAAAAAACGGGGGTAGATTTTTATAGTGAGAGTGCGGGTATTATTATGCCGCAGAAAATGGTGCGGACTGTTGATATTGCGCGTATTGGGTTTGGACACGCGATAGCCGTTACGCCGCTTCAGTTAATGGCGGCGACTGCTGCGCTTGTTAATGGTGGTAATTGGGTGCAGCCGCAGTTTGCGTCGCACATTACGGACGAGCGCGGGCGGGTTGTAGAGCGCTTTCAGCCGGTGACTAGGCGCGTGCTTTCCCCGCAAACATCAGAGCAAGTAAGGGCTATGATGGAAGCGGTTGTGAGAGATGGCTCTGGCAAAAACGCGAGCGTTGTGGGTTATACTATGGGGGGTAAGACGGGTACTTCACAAAAGTATCAAGATGGGATTATTGCGCAGGGCAAGTATGTATCTAGTTTTATTGCGTTTGCGCCGGCGACCAACCCGCGCTATATGGTTTTGATTATTGTAGATGAGCCGGGTAATTATATGTATTATGGTAGTATTGTTGCCGCGCCTTATGCTAGGGATATTTTCGATAGAATTTTTAGGTATAGACAAATCCCGCCCGATATAGATATTACTAATGAGTTTACTCAGATGCCTGAAGTGACAGGGCTTACGCTAGAGCAAGCGATAGGCGCAATTGCGCGGGCGCGCTTGCAAGTAAAAATTTATGGCGATGGTGGGTCGGTTACAAAACAATTGCCGCCCGCAGGCACAAGGCTTATAAAGGGTAGCGTCGTCCTCATAAGGGCGGATACGAGTTAATTCGCGCGCAAATATTCGCAAGTTATACTTGCAAATATTTGCGAATGAATAATGAACAATGAATATTGAATAATGGTTACGCAACATTAATATCACGACTTTTGAACAGTTAGCATTTCGCTTTCGTGTATTTTGCTAAAATTATTTTGCCCGCGCTAGCGGTGAAACCATTGTTCAGTGTTCAATGTTCAATGTTAAGTATTCAATGTTAAATAAAAAAAGTCGCTTATTAGCGGCTTTTTTGTATTTTGGGCAAAAAAACAGAAAATTAATTTTTTTCAAAAAAAATTAAAAAACTTTGTAAAAATGCTTGCATTTTATTAACAAATATGTTACAATATTAAAAAACTTAATAATACGTTGAGGTATTATAATATGCAGAAAAATACGAAAAACTGTAAACAATGGCAAAAAGGGGGAAGAAAATATGGGGAAAAAGCATAAAGGAATGCGTTTAGTATTGCCTAAAACAGGCGAAGAAATGGAAAAAAGCGAAATGCAAGTTGTAGACGGCGGTATGTCTGGCAGAACAGCAATGAAAATTATGGCCGCAGGTATGGCTATAGGTGGCGTTGCGGGCGGACTTATGGCTTGGGGCGGCGGCGGTTCTATAGATGCGGGCAAGGCAGATTTTAAGCAATCTTGCGGTGGTGTGAAAAGTTTTGGAAAAGGTAATGTAGAAAAAGGCTATTCTTTAGCGATGGAAGGATTAGGGGCAGACCCTTCGGGGGTGTCTCAAACATTTGGTGGTAACTATGATGTTGCTAATGCAGATGTAACGGGTCACGGCTTTGGCGCAAGCGGAGGCGGTAGTGGTTACGGCGGNGATAGTGGTAATGTAAATCAATATTTACCGGCAGAGGCTACACCTGTTGCTGAGAGTAACCCTGAGGCTGGTTGGAATGTGATGGCGCAAGACGCTGGAAATGTATTATCGGCAGACGCAGCGGCTTATTATGGTGGGGGTTCTGACTATAGCATACACGCAGAGAGTTTTTCTGGCGATACATATAACGTAGCGCAGGCGTATGAAGCAGGGCTGCAAGCAGAAGAGCGAATTGCTCAGGTAGCAGAAGATTCTGGAATCGTTGCGGCGCAAATTTATGCGGAAGTTATGCAGCAAGGAGATAGTATAAACTTATCGTCAGGGGAAGTTAATATGGCAGAGTTACGTGCAAGTTTAGTTGCGACGGGTGAGTTAGGGCTTGATGCTAGGCTTGCAGACGGAATGGCTATGCATAACGGCGAGTTTTTACCAGCGGGTGGAACAGAGCAGTTTCCAAGAGCAAGTACTGGAGAGCCTGTGAGAGACGCTAGTATAACGCTAAGTGCTAATTCGCCAGCAGAGTTACACGCAAAACTAGGTGAGTTAGGGGTAAGCAACATTGCAGGTTTTGAAAATGCAACTAGCATAACTATAACATCTGACCCGACAGTATGGTCGCCGACAGCAGACGGCAGAATAAATGCACAGTTGTTTAACAGCCGTATGGGTGTAGACACAATTGCAATAAACAGAAACAGAGTTAGAGCAGCACGTGCGGGTGGCTCGCGCCCTATGGGATAAAATAAATACAAAATAAAATAAAAAAATAAAAAAGATATATGTTGGTGGGTGGTTTAATGCTTACTAAAACAAAAGGGGGATATTATTATGGGAAAGAAAATTAATAAAGGTTTGGTTTTGCCTAAAACGGGCGAAGAAATGGAAAAAACAGAAATGCAAAATGTTGATGGAGGTATGTCCGTTGCTGGTGGTATTATAACTGGTATGGCTGTTGGCGGAATGGCTGCGGGTGTGGCTATTGCTGCGATAAAAGCATTTAGTGGTGGTAGGGGTAGTTCTAGTAGTCCTACGGCTACGTCTGGTGATACTAGTCCGGCTTATCCGGGCGGTGACTATCCGGGTGGAGATTATGGCGGAAGTTCGCCTGCAGCGCCGGGGTCGCCTAGTGTGGAAACGGGAAGTCCTTCAAATCCGTCTAGCGGACACGGCTACTTTAATACGAACTCTCATACAGGTGGCTCTGGGTTTGGTATATTCTAACAGAAAAATGTTAGCCTAACTATTAAGGCAAAAAAGGGGATAATATGAATAAGGAAATTAAAAAGCAAGCAATTTTAATTTTACCAAATACTGGTAAAGAATTAGATGGTGCAGAGATTCAGTATGTAGAAGGTGGGTCTATGCGCAGTTTAAGCGGCGGCTGGCGTACTGCGCTTACTGTAACAGGAGCAGTAGCGATTGGTGCTGGTGGTATTATGATGGGTACAGCAAATAATTCTGATAGGGGTTTAGGCTTTAAGGCACAAGTTGGTATAGGTGCGGGTCTGGCTTTTGCTGGCGGGGCTTTGCTGTTGGCACTTAACTATTATCAGCCGTATGGAAGTGTTGCGGCGACGGGTGAGCCGGAGGGTGTTGCACCAGATGTGCCGGGACTGCCTTATCCGGAGAATTCTAGCCCGGGTAGTTATGTTCTTACTGGTAACTCTACGGGCTATAGCCCTAACCAAATATGGTAACAGTAAACTTTACGGATAAATTATAACGCAAATACTCTAAAATTATTGTTAGTGGTTAAACTAACAACATTGGGGAAAATTATGAAAAAGGAAGTTAATATGAAAACGAGTTTAATTTTACCTGCAACGGGTAAAGAAATAGAAAATGCAGAAATGCAATATGTTGAGGGTGGCTTACAAAGGGGCAGTGCTGGACACAATGCGCTTTTAATAGGTGGAATGGTGTCTATGGGTGCGGGTGCGCTTTTGGCGGGTGCTGCTATTAATATGGATAGTGGCAGTAGGCGTAACACTATGCTTGGCGGTGGTATTGCAGCCGCGGCTGGCGGCGCTGTGTTGGTGGCGTTGTTGTTGGCACCAGAAGAAAAGTCTGCACCACTTGCTGCTGGTGGTGGAAATGGTGGTGGCGGTGACAATGGGGGCGACAACGGGTACGACTACGACTATATTTCTACGGGTAATTCTACTGGGTACAGCCCTAACCAAATTTGGTAGGATATGCGATTTGCTTGGTAGGATATGCGATTTGCTTGGTAGATAAGCGATATACAATAAATTTCTACTGCGCGGCACTTCAAAAATGTTTTTGCATATTGTTTTTGCATTGGTTTTGTTTACGGGTGCTATATACAAAAAAATGCCTGTTGGTAAACCAACAGGCAAAAAAGGGGAAGCATAATTGGGGAAGAACAAAGTCAGTCGGCAATCTTGTAATTGGTTGCTCGGCTTTTTGTTTTATTGTGGCTAGAGTTTTTTAAGTTGCTATTAGCCACGTAAATATAGTATACCACATAATGCTAAAACACATACAACTATTTTGCAACAAATATTTTTGTTAAAATTAAAATTTTTGCCATATGGGGTTTTGGTTTTGGTTTTTGCTTTGTTTGTAGGCTAAATCTCTAGAATTTGGAAGTAGTTTTGGGTTTGGTTTGTTAGAATGTTGTAGATGTTGTTTGCTAGTATGTCTAGTGTTAGCAGTTGTTTTGTTTTTGGTGGTAGTTTTTCGTAGTCTGAGTATTGCATAATGGTGTAGATTTTGTTGCTCGCTGTATTTGCTTTCGTGTGTGCTTTCGTAAGTGTTTTGGTGTGTGTTTTGGTATGTTCTTTTGTATGGGCATTTGTAAGGGCTTTTATTATTTGTTGTTTTTTAGATTTATTTATTGCCAAAATTTTTATATAGGGTTTTGCTGAGAGTGCGTCTTTGACGTCTTTTTTTGTTATGTTTAAAAGGGCTTGTGTTAGTATGCGGTTAAGCCTTGCTTTAGAATAGCGTTTAGATTTTAAGTTGTTAAACAGACAGTTTAGTGTGGGGGATATTGGTAGGTGTTTTTTGATAAGGTTTTCTAGCCCTTCGTTAATGTCGTATATATCTGCTAGTTGTTGTGTTGGTAGGGTTAGCAGTTTGTGCATAACAAGTGTGTTGTAAGTTTGCAAGTTAATGTAATGCCCGTAAGATATAAGTTGTTCTAGCGTTTTATATGCAAAGGGTGGTAGGCTTGATATTATGTTTTGTAGGCCACTAGCCCTTATGTTGTCTCTGATAAAGGTAGCGGAAGGGGAGTTTGGGTTATTTTTAGTTTTGTCGTTGGCTTGCCTTTTAATTAGTATAGGCTGAATTTTAGAGTTCAATTTTTTTAGCGCTTTTAAATATTCTACAGCCAGCAAGTTATTTGGCTTTTCTAGAATGGAAGCGTGGTTGATGTTTGCTTGTTGCCCGTTACTTACCGACTGCTGAATGTTAATTTCTGACTGCTGCCCGCTGTCCGCTGTATGCTTAGCAATGCTCTCTCGCATTGCGCTTGGGTAAGAGTGACCTTGTTGCAGTAGTTTTTGCAAGTGTGCTTTAAACTGTGGTGGTTCTGTGTGCAGAATGTTTGCAATGGTTTGCAGATGTTCTAGGTTGTCGTCTTCTGCGCCAAAGCATAGGTATTTAACCGCGGGTATTGCGTTTAAAATTTTTAGAGCGCCGTACGCGAAAAGTTGGGCAGACATACACGAAAAAATTGTAGGCAGTTGAATTACTACATCTGCGCCGCTAAGATTGCAAGGTAAGTTTTTAGTCGCGCGCTCGTTGGTAGTTGTTTGTTCTGCACCGCCCATAATTGCCATTTGCGCGCGCGCGTGAGCGTTTGCAATTGCTGCTTCGCCGCGCTGAACAAAGTTGCCCGACATAATGCACAGTATAATGTCGGCGCCTGTTTTTTTGCGAGCCATTTCTATTTGATATTTATGCCCGTTGTGAAAGGGGTTGTATTCTGTTATAATTGCACAAATTACCATATTCTCAAGTGACCGGCTTTTTCAAAAGCACGCCACAAAACTTCCCGAAAAGATTTGTTGATGTAGCATCCGTTAACAAATCATATCATAAAAGAATTTCCTTGTGTAGCACAGCGGAACAGAAATTCGTTATGATATGATTTGTCTGTCAGCGTAAGTTAGAAAAAATAGTTAAAATTGCTAGACTTTTTACATAATTTATATTATACTATAAGTTGGCTACATTTGTAAAGCAATTTTGTTAGATTTTTTTAGGAGCGAATTTTAAGTTTATGGATATAAAAATTGAAGTATCTGCAAGGCACGTGCATTTATCTGAGAGTGATTGCCTTAAGTTGTTTGGTAAAGCTCAACTTACCTTTGTTAGAGAGTTATCTCAAAAGGGGCAGTTTTTAACGGCAGAGAAGGTTACGCTAAAAGGACTTGATGAGAGCGGCAAGCCAAATGGCAGAGAGATTAAAAACGTGGCTGTGCTAGCGCCATTTAGGTCTGAGAGCCAAGTAGAAGTTAGTTTAACCGACACTTACGCACTAAAGGCAAAAGCGCCGATAAGAGATAGTGGCGATTTGAAAGGCTCTGGCAAGATAATGCTTGTTGCAAGTGATAGTGATGGTAAGGCTTTAGGCGAGATAGTGTTAGACGCGGGTTTAATTGTTGCAAAGCGCCATATACATATGCCGCCAGAAGTTGCTAAAAAACTTAAACTTAAAGACAGACAAATTGTAAGTGTAGAAGTAGATACTGCGGATAGGTCTGTAATATTTAAAGATGTACTTATAAGGGTTGCTGAGAGTTTTTCGTTGGCTTTTCATATAGATACAGACGAGGCTAATGCAGCGAATATAGGGCTTAGTAGCGTAGGTAAAATTTTGTAATGTAGTTACTGGGGGGGGCTACGTGGCTACGGGAAAATTTATTGCGAATTATATTAATGACAAATTTTATTAAGGGCAAAATTATAGCAAATTATATTAAGGCAAATTATTTAGGCGTATAGCCTTCGATTTGATAGGAGCAAAACTTTTTATGAATATTTTAGTTTTAAATGCGGGCAGTAGTTCGCTAAAATATCAGTTATATAAAAAAGAAGATTTAACAGTTATTGCAAGTGGGGTGTGCGAGCGTATCGGGCTTGATAACTCTTTTATAAGGCACTTAGAGTGGGGGAATACTGATGAAAAGGGGGCAGAGACACGGCTTGAGAAAAAGTTTAAAACGCACGTAGATGCAATTAAGGCAATAACAAAGGTTGTAGACTTTAACACAGTTAGCGCTATTGGGCATAGGGTTGTACACAGCGGGTTAAGTTTTAAAGAGCCGGCTGTAATTGATAAGTCTAGTATTAAGAAGTTGGAGGCTATTGTGGATTTAGCGCCGCTTCATATGCCTGCCGCTTTAAATGGAATAAAGGCTTGTATGGAAGAGTTGCCTAAAATAAAGAATGTGGCAGTTTTCGATACGGCTTTTCACGCGGATATGCCTGAGTATGCTTCGCAGTATGCAATTAAGTACGAGGACGCGCAAAAGTATCAGATAAAAAAGTATGGCTTTCACGGAATGAGCCATTACTATGTGTCGCAAAGAGCGTACGAGTTGTTGGGTTTAGATGCGGGGGCGTCCCGTGTTATTACGTGCCATTTAGGTAATGGCGCTAGCGTGTCTGCTGTTTTAAATGGCGTGTCTGTAGATACTAGTATGGGGCTTACGCCGCTAGAGGGGCTTATTATGGGGACTAGAAGTGGCGATATAGATGCGTCCGTAGTAGACTATTTGTGCAGAAAGAAAAAGAAAGAGCCAAGCGAGATTGTTACTTACTTAAATAAAGAAAGTGGGCTTCGGGGTGTGTCGGGTGTTGGCTCTGATTTTAGAGACTTGCTAAAGGCGCACGCGGAGGGTAACCAGCGCGCTAGTTTGGCAATGGATATGTTTAGTTATAGGGTTAAAAAATATATTGGGGCTTATATGGCAGCGCTTAATGGCGCGGACGCGATTGTGTTTACTGCGGGGGTGGGCGAGCATAACCCATCTATCAGGGCAAAAATCTTATCTAATATGAGCGCCTTTGGCATAGAATTAGACGACACACTTAACAACAACTATAAAGTGCCGCTTGAGAGTATAATATCTAGCAAAAACTCTAGAGTAAAAGTTTTGGTAATTCCAACCAACGAAGAAATAGTTATAGCAAAACACGTAAAGCGCTTACTAGTAAAGTAGTGGTTGCTAGTTGTTAGTGGTTGGAGTATAAAATTTTTCACATAAAAGATTTTTAGTTTAAGAATGGGTAAAAACATTTTTGCAGAAGAGAATAAAAGTAGTCGGCTTAGTATGCGTTTGTATACTGAGCTGTCCGTCTTTAGTTTACAGCAATACTATGAAATGATTGACGAGTATGGGCTTGCTCAAACTTGGGACAAACTTCTATCAATTATTTTGAAATACTGTACTGCGCGACTTAATGGCTCGTTGCTTAAGTTTGATAACTTGAGTGAGTTATACGAAATAGGGCTAGCATATTCTAACAAAATTGAAAAAAAAGATTTAGGAAAGTATTATACCCCCAAAGATGTTGCAAGTGTTATGGCGGAGTTGCTACTTGAAAATGAAGTGAAATATCTTGCTGATGTTGGTTGCGGTACAGGAAATTTAATAGTACAAGTTATTGAACAAGTGCTGAAACAAGATTTATTCGATATATTAAGTTTTATAAAAAAAGGAAAACTTTTTTTGTACGATTTAGATAAAACAGCACTGAAGATATGCGTAACTAAAATATCGCTACTTGTTGGCGAAGATGTAAGCGAATATATAAATATATATAAAGGTAATTTTTTAAGTGAAAATATATCACTTCCAAAGGGCGTTAGCGTAATAACTAATCCACCTTACAATGTTGTAAAGAAGTTAGAAGAGTCTTGGCGTTATAGTGAAGTAATGAAAGAATCTATGGAGTTGTATGCTGGCTTTATAGATAAAATACTAGACTACTGTAACCACGCTGTGATTGTTTGTCCGCAATCTTTTTTAGTTGCCGATAAGTTTTCTAAATTACGAGAAAAGTTAGGTGCTGGCTTTAGTGGGGAAGTGTTTTCTTTTGATAATGTTCCGGGAACTCTATTTAACGGCAGGAAGCACGGTATCTTTAATACTAACAACGCAAACGGCGTAAGGGCTTCGATAACTAATTTAAAGCGGGCTAATGCAGGGTTTAGGCTTTCACATTTAATTAGGTTTAAAACAGGGCAAAGAAAAGTTGTTTTAAACCTTGAGTTTTTAAGAAGCAAGTTAGGAAATATTATGCAAGATTTAAGTTTGCCAATTAAGGCATTTAAAGAGTTAGAACCCTTGGTGGCAGAAGTTTTAAAAAGTGAACACTTATATTTAAGCGACCTAATAGAAGAATTCACCTCATTGCAAGACACAAACCTTAAACTTTATATTTCTTCTTCGGCAAGATACTTTGTAGTTGCCAGCACTAAAGAGTTAGATAGAAGTGGGCAATTTACAATTTATGCAAAGGATAAGCAATCTTTCAATTTGTTATATGCTTTGCTAAATTCTTCCTACGCTTATATGTGGTGGCGTTTTTTAGACGGCGGAATTTTATTTGCAAAGAGGTACCTAGATAAAACTCCTTTCTGTAAGTCGTTACTTAGCCTTAATGGCTATTTTGAAGATAAAGTTAACAAAATGATTATGAGTGAGAACAACTATCTATCATACAAAATGAATGCAGGTAAGGCTCAAGAAAGTATAAAGTTTCCAGAAGAATATCGTTTTGAGTTAAACAGCATACTTTTTTCACAGTATGCTAAGCAAATGAAGTTACTGCATAATAACTATGAGGTTACATAATGACAAAAGAACAATGGGCAGAAAATACAGCAAAACTATTCTATCAAATATTTTCGTGCGATTATGATGAAAAATTTTTGAAAAAGTTATTATCGGGTGGCGGTGGAAATTCGGCACTAGGTTCAACGTTGTACCATACATTAGGTAGTTTTGTTCATTCAAGGATTTCAAAAACATCGATTGAAGCATTTGATGAGATAGGGTTTAGTTATACACTAAAAGATAATGTTGTGAGAATTAGTAAAGCAAATATAAAAAGCCGTTGGACCTTATTTTCTAACAATGCAAAAGGCGCAGAGAAAAGGCGTCTTGCAGGAAAAGAATTTCACTTTGACCACAATCCGCCAACCAAAATGTTGTTACATCAAATTTCTACTGAAGTTAAAAAAGTGAATGATATGACCATATCTTTTGCTGAAAAAATTTCCAAACTTAAGAATTTTATGCTTACGGGTCAGACTCTAGATTTGATTACAGTAGAGCAAGACGATGAGCGAACAAAAGCGGATAGAAAAAAATTATTAACCGCTGAAGAAAGAGATGAAATTCTGCAAGATGTTTGGTACGACTTAATAATCGAATGAGAAAGGCTACGATTTTTTATCTTTGTGTTTAAATTGTTTGACTTTGGTTTTAAATTGTGTTAGAATAGTTAGGTTAAGATGCGATTAGGTTTGGGGCGTTGCTTTAGACTTTATCGGTTTTTGAAAAAGCGGGTGGTAGTACCTGAGCGGGTGGTAGTAGCTCGTAGACAATAAATTAAAGGAAGGTTGGATAAATGGCAGTACCTAAAAAGAAAGTCTCTAAGGCTAGGAGAAACTCTAGAAAGGCTAATTGGAAGTTGGATAATCCAAGTTATGCAAAGTGTTCTCAGTGCCACGAGATAAGGGCAAACCATACTGTATGTAAAAAGTGTGGTTATTACAAAGGCAGGCAAGTAATTGCTGTTAAGGGAGAATAATTGTGCGCGTTAGTAATTTTAGCGCGTGAGTATTGTTTTTGATTTTAAAATAGGCTACCGAGGTTGTAGCTTATTTTGCATATAGGCTTAGCATATAAAATTTTTATTATTGGGGTTTAAATATTATGGTAAAAAGAATTTTGGTAGATGTTTTTGGTGGTGATGAGCCAATGGAGAGTGTTAAGGGGGCGGTTGAGGCTGTTAAGGCTAATAAAGATATTAAGTGTACGTTGGTTGGCGGGTTGGACGAGATAAAGAAAATGTTAAAGGCTATCCCTTATAGTTTGGGGGAGGGTAACATAGATATTTTAAACGCGAGCGATGTTGTAACTAATTACGATAAGCCAACAAGTGTTATGGAAGAGAGACCCGATAGCAGTATGGTAGTTGGCTTGAATGCCTTAAAAGAGCAACCAGAAAAATATATGGGGCTTGTTACTACTGGCTCTACTGGCGCTATGCTTGTATGTGCGTTTAGAAAGTTTGGTAGAATAAAGGGTGTGTCGCGCCCAGCGCTTGCGCCGTTTTTGCCAACGTTTGATGGCGGGCGAGTTATACTGATAGATGCGGGCGCTAATATAGATTGTAAGCCACTTTACCTTTTACACTTTGCAATAATGGCAGATGCATTTTTAAAAACAGTATACGGCATAGAGCGCCCAAGAATTGCCCTTTTGTCTAACGGTACGGAAGATAGTAAGGGGAACGAACTTAACAAAGAAGCATTTGCGCTTTTAAAGGCGCATTCTAGTCTTAATTTTTTGGGCAATGTTGAGGGTAGAGAGATTGCAAGCGGGGCGTACGATATTGTTGTAACGGACGGCTTTGCGGGTAATATTGCGCTTAAGTCTATGGAAGGCACGGCTATAGGGCTTTTAAGGCTTATTAAAAAAGAACTGACAACTAGTGGCATACTAACAAAACTAGGGGCGGGGCTTTGCAAAAAGGCTTTTAAGAGAGTGCAAAAAGTTATGGACTATAACGAGTTGCCCGGCTCGCCTGTTTTGGGTATAAACAATATTGTATTTAAATCTCACGGCTCGTCTAAGGCTAAGAGTGTTAGAATGACAATTGAACGCATAAAGCATATGTATGAGAGTGGGGCGGTAGAAAAGTTGGCACAGGCGTTGCAAGAATAGTTAGTTAAATTTTAAATGCTAAATTTTAAATGCTAAATGCCTATAAACTTACTAACCAAGGCATTTTAACAATCGGCATTTAATGGTTGTAAATAATTTGCAAAATGTTAACGTAGACTTCGATGTTTTGCACAAAGTTAGAATATGGTAGAGTTTGACTATAAAGCGGTAGAGAATATTTTAGGCCTCACGTTTAATGATAGGGCGTTGTTGAAGCGTGCTTTTACTCATTCGTCTTATTCTAATGCGGTGGGTCTGCCTTCTAACGAGCGGCTAGAGTATTTGGGCGATAGCGTTGTTAATTTGATTGTGGCAGAATATTTGTATGCTTTGGGTGAGAGTGCGAGTGGAAGCAAGGCAACTGGTGGCGAGAGCGCAAAGGGCGAGAGTGCAAGCGGTAGTAAGGTCAGTAGTGGTGCGATAAGTGGCGAGAGTGTAAAAGATGAGTTGGCGGAAGGGGAACTTACTATTATACGGGCTAAACTTGTGCGGGACGATTCGCTTCATCTGCCTATTAAAAACTTGGGGCTTTATAAACATTTGCTTTTGGCGTATGGCGAGAAAAAGCAAAACTTGCATACGCTTAAAAGTTTGCAAGCAGATTTATTTGAAAGTATTGTGGCGGCAATTTATTTGCAAAGCGGTTATGACAAAGCGCGTGAGTTTGTAAAAAAGCATTTGCTAGATGGGGTAGACATAAAAAGCACAAAGGCGGGCGGTCAACTAGAAAACTATAAGGGCAAATTGCAAGAATATTTGCAAGCACGAAACAAAAGACCACCAGTTTACAAAATACTAGAGGATATAGAAGTTAAAGAAACAAACTCTCACATATTTACAGTAGGCATTTATATAGACAACAAGTTGTTAGCAAAAGCGCAGGGCAGTAAAAAAGCACAGGCAGAGCAAGAATGCGCAAGGCTGGCGTTAAAAATGCTTAAGAAAAAGAAATAAAATCAAATTACAAATTGCAAATGCTAAACTTAGTGGCTGTAACATTTGTATTGAAAAATATGTTTAAGAAAATAGAGTTGTACGGATTTAAAAGTTTTGCAGACAAAACGGAAATAATTTTGGATAGTGGCATAACGGGGATTGTTGGTCCTAATGGTTGTGGCAAGTCTAATGTAGTTGATGCGGTTAGGTGGGTTTTGGGAGAGCAGTCTGCTAAACTTTTGCGTGGTGCTTCTATGCACGATGTTATTTTTGCAGGCACGGCAGAGCGACGCTCGCATTCTTATTGCGAGGTTGTTTTGCATTTTGATAATGCAGATAAAAAGGTTTTTAAAGATTTAGAGTATTCTGAAGTTACAATTTCTAGAAAACTTTACAGAGACGGAACGTCTGAGTATATTTTAAACAACAAGCAAGTAAGGCTTAAGGACGTTGTAGAACTTTTACAAACTAGCGGTGTGGGGCGAGAGGGTTATTCTATAATTGGTCAGGGCAGGATAGATGAGATTTTATCTAACAAGCCAGAGGCGCGCCGTGCGATATTTGAAGAGGCTGCGGGCATTTCGCATTATAAAACTAAAAAGTTAGAGGCAGAGCGCAAACTTGGCAGGACGCTTGATAATATGACGCGCCTTAACGACATTATTATAGAGCGCGAGGCGGGGCTTTTAACGCTAGAGCAACAAAGTAAGGACGCTGAGAAGTTTTTAGAATTTAAAGACAGGCTTAAGATTTTAGAGATAAACAACTTTTTAACTTCTCACGCACAGCAAGCAGAGCAAAAAGAAAAGATTACGGCTAAGATAAACGAACTTACAACAAACTTAGAGCAAAAGCAAAAAGAGTATAAAGATATAAATGCGCTTTATTTAAACCAGCAAGAGCAGATAGATAAGATAGACAAAAACATAGATAAGTTGCATTCAGAAATTTTAGAGTTAACAGTTAAAAAAGAGCAAAAGGGCGGCGAGATTAAACTATTTAAAGAAAGGCTAAACAACGCAAAGCAACTAGCGTTTAAGTTAGAGTTTGACTCTATGAAGTCTACTTCTAGTATAGAGCAAAGTATAGATGCGCTTAAAAAGGGCGAGGCAGAACTTGAAGCGGTTAAAGCACAAATGGCGCAGTTAAAAACAGACAGGAAAGAATTAGAGGACACTAAGCGTAATGTAATTGCCGAGTTAAAAGCAGAGGCGGCAAACCTAGAGAATGTAGAAAACCAGTTGAAAGAGTTAACGCTTAAAGCGTCTGAGATATCGGCAAAGATAGCCGTGTCAGACAGACCCTCAACAGCGGGCAGGTTGTTAGAGCGCACGAAAAAGGCGAGTGATAGTGATAGCAAGCGCGCTAAAGAAGCCATACAAGGCGTTGTTGGCACGAGTTATAAAGTGGATAGCGAATATGCTTTAGCGATAGAGTTAGCGCTAGGCGCGGCTGCTCAGAACATTATAACGCAGACTGAGGCGGAGGCTAAGTTTTTAGTAAGTTATCTAAAGGCGCAAAAGTTGGGCAGGGCAACCTTTTTGCCGCTTAATCGCATTAAGAATAGTGGTGTGTTGGGTGCTAAGCGTAGTGCGAAAGATAGTGCAAAGGACGATGCGCAGACTATTCTAGCAAGCAAGGGGGCTTTGGGTGTTGCTAGTAATTTAATATCTTTTAAGTCTGCTTTTAAGCCTGTGTTTGAGAGTTTACTTGGCAGGACTGTTGTTTTTGATAATATAAATAACGCGACAGCGGCTGCTATTTCGCACAGTTTTTCTTTTAGGGCAGTTACGCTGGAGGGTGACATAATTGCAACAAGTGGTGCTATTACGGGCGGAAGTGTTAAAGAGAAAAACCTAAACAACCCGCTAGTGATAGAGCATAAGAAATTGCAAGAGGATATTAAAAACATATCTAAGAGCAGACAAGAAATTTTTAACAAGCACAAAAATACAGAAAGGGTGAAGCATCAAGTAGATGACTCACTTCGCCTTTTAGACATAAGCGAAGTTAAGGCGGATAATAAGTTGGGTACGCTTAAGGCTGAGTGTGCTAGATTACAAACTCAAATTAAGAATGCAGAGAGCGAGAAATTAGAGGCTAGAAAGGCTTTAGAAGCGCACGAGATACAAGCCGAGTCTTTAGCCAAGCAAATTACTACGCTAGAGCAAAGTTGTCCTTATACGGCTAAATTAGACGATATAAAGGCAAATATGCAAGACGTAGACAAATACAAGCAACAATTATCTAGCAGTATGAAAGACCTAGACCAGACTCGCCTAACGCTATCTAGCTCTATTGCAAAACTGACAGAAAAGCGACACAAAGAAGAGTTAGAGCTTAACAATGTAGACCACGAGATAGAGGCTATGCAGAGCAAAATTTTGGAAGACTACGAACTAGATTATAATGCGTGCTTGGCGCTTAAAGATGAGAGCCATTCGCTTAAAAAGGGAACGACAGAGGCTAACAAGGTTAAAAAGCAAATAGCAGACTTGGGGCATATAAACATAAGGGCTATTGAGGCTTATCTAGAGCATAAGGCGCGCTTTGAAGAAATGCTTACGCAAAGGGAAGACTTGATAAAAGCAGAGCAAGATATGCGCATTATAATTAGAGAGACTTCTGAAGAAATGCTTAAGCGTTTCAAAACAGAGTTCGACAAAATAAACGAGAATTTCGGCAAAACATTTAAAGCGCTTTTTGGTGGTGGTAATGCAAAACTTGTTTTGGTTGAGGGCGGCGAGAGTGTTTTAGACGCGGGTATAGATATTGTAGCAGAGCCGCCGGGTAAAAAACTTAAGTCGGTCTCACCACTATCTGGTGGCGAGCGTGCGCTTACGGCTATAGCAATTTTATTTGCAATACTAAAACTGAAGCCGATGCCGTTTTGCTTTTTAGATGAGATAGAAGCCCCGCTTGATGATGCTAATGCAGAGCGTTTTGCGCAATATTTAAAGGGCTTTTCTAAAAATACGCAGTTTGTTGTTGTTACGCACAAAAAGCAAACTATGGGCGTGGCAGATGTTTTATACGGCGTAACTATGCCAGAGCGCGGGGTTACTAAAATGGTAAGTGTTAAATTACAAGACGCACTTCAGCACGCGCAAGAAGTAGGATAAATTTTGCCCGCGCCAAGCGGTGTAGACATTGTTCAGTGTTAATTGTTCAATGTTCAATAAAACGGAGTTTTTTTTATGGGGTTTTTTAAAAAAATTGCAGCGGGGTTAAGAAAAACAAAAGATGCTATAGCATCTAAGATAGACAATTTATTTAGTAGTTCTGTAGATGAAGTAGAAGTAGAGCAAGAGATAGAGCAGGTTGTGGGGCAAGAGATAGAAGTTGCTGAGCAAGAAGTTGACAGCGATGAGATTTTGCAACAGCCAAAACAATCTCAACAGCCACAGCCACTAGATAAAAAAGCCGAAAAGGCGTTAGCCAAGCAAGAAAAAAGAGAGGCTAAGGCTCGGGCGAAGCAAGAAAAGGTAGAGACAAAAAGGCAAGCAAAAGAAGAAAAAAAGCAAATCAAGTTAGAGAAAAAGCGCATAAGGGTTTTTGAAAAACTAACGGACGACTTCTACGACGACCTTGAAGATATATTAATATCAAGCGATTTCGGTTTGGAAGCGGCAGAGGATATAGTAGATACGCTACGCAAAAAGGTTAGAAAAAACAGCATAAATACGCGCGAGGGTGTAATCGCGGCGCTTAGAGAAAGCATTGCAGAGCTTTTAGATTATCAGCCGATAGAGTTTGTATCCCCCACAGTTTTAACAATTGTTGGTGTGAATGGCGTTGGTAAAACAACGGCTATTGGCAAACTTGCTAACATATACAGAAAAGATAAAAGCGTTGTAATTGCGGCGGCAGACACGTTTAGGGCGGCGGCGGTAGACCAACTTGCTACGTGGGCAGAGCGTAGCGGGGTTAGGCTTATAAAGCACGCAGATGGCGCAGACCCAAGCAGCGTTGTGTACGATGCTATACAATCGGCAAAGGCAAAGCATACAGACCTAACAATTATAGATACGGCGGGCAGACTGCACAATAAGTCTCACTTGATGGAAGAACTTAAAAAGGTCTCGCGCACAATAAACAAAAATTATCCAGAAGCCAACCGCGTTAATTTAATAGTGCTAGATGCAACAACGGGTCAGAACGCTTTATCGCAAGTTAAAATATTTAACGAAGCAATAGATATAGACGGCATAATACTAACAAAACTAGATGGCACGGCAAAAGGCGGGGTTGTGCTTGCAATTAAAAAAATGCTGAATATCCCAGTTCTATTTATAGGGGTGGGTGAAGGGATAGACGACTTAGAAGTATTCAACCCAGCAGACTTCGCGAATGCAATAGTTTAGAGTTGTTCCGCAAAAGATAAAAACTGTGGGGATAAGTTTGTGTTTAGAAAAAATCGGTGTCCCCGCGACACGAAACAAAATAAAGATGAATAAACCAGATTTGAAACAAAAAATTTCAGAGTATATAAAATATGCTAAAGAAAATGGTGCGCTAAACGCAGTACAATTTAGCACAAAGCAAATTGTGTTTGACGAGCGCACTATTTTAAAGTGCGCCTTTGGCTGTAAAGATTGGGGTAAAAACCATACTTGCCCTTCCGCAGACAGTTTTTTGGGGCTTGATATGTACAAGCGCGTTTTACAAAAATATAAAACGGGCATAATTATACATTGTGATAATAAAAAAATCTCTCAAGAAATCAGTTTTGCCTTAGAGAGCAAAGCATATGTAGATGGCTTTTATTGGGCATTTTCACTATCTGACTGCGCGCTTTGTGGTGGCAATTGTTCTGCCGCACTAAGTGGTAGCGCCAACCCGCACCACCCAAACATCAGCCCGTGCAGACACAAAAAAAAGGCGCGCCCAGCATTCCATTCAGTAGGCATAGATGTTTTTGCAACAGTACATAAATTTGGGCTACCACTACTAACGCTAAAAGAAAACGACAAAAGCGAAAACTGGTACTCCGCCGTGTTTATCGACTAAGTTTTAAGTTAAATCTAAAATGGAGTTGACTTTTGGGTGTAAATGATATATACTAAGTAAAATACAAATTTTAATAAAATGTAGGGGGGGTGTGTTATGACAACGCTAACTATTACAAAAAATACAGATTGGCAAGAAATTGCAACAATAGCAAAATCTAAAGGTGAAAAGGTTGTTATAATGTCTGAAAAAGAATTAAGCGACCACACAAAAAAAGCCATTGCGCTAGAATGGCTTATGAACGATTTAGAACAATCGGAAGAAGATTTAAGGCAGGGTAGATACACAGACTATACTATCGAAGAGTTAAAAAATGGCAAAATGCTAGCAGATATAAAGGCTAGGCACAATGCTAAACAAGGTAACTAAATTTAAGTGGAGAGGCTTCGCATATTTTTTGCGCCTATATAAATAATGAAAAAAGTCAGAGAAACTTTTAAGTCTAAACAAGATATGGACAACATTTATGGGTATATATTTAAAGATAGCCCTAAAAATGCCGACAAGCAAATTAGCAGAATAATAAAGCATTTCGAGCAAATAAGTTTATTCCCTAATACTTGTGTGCCTTTGAGAAATATATTTGATATAGACACAGATTTAAAACGCTCTATAGTTGCGCCATACATAGTTATAACAAGGCATTACGAGACGCATATAGAAATACATAGTGTTTTTCACAGTAGGCAAAATTATATGTCGATACTGTTTGGTTAATTTTGCTTGTGAGTATTAGAGATGAAATGTAAACAATCTCAACTCTCAACTCTACATTCTCAATTTACATATGAAAATACTTAGAACATTTAAGGATACATTTTTGATGTCTTTACCGCTTATTGTTATTATGCTGGCGGTAGTGCTTATTGTTGCGCCATTTGAAGACGGGTTCGATTATGTTAGGCTTATAGTTGGTTATTTAGGGGTAGTTTTGGGCTTATCCCTATTTTTAATTGGGCTGGATATAAGCATATTGCCAATAGGCGAGAGTGTTGGTAAAAATTTGCACAAGTTTAAAAAGCCCGTGTTTATAATTTTGTTTGGCGTTATGTTTGGCTTTATAGCAACAATTGCAGAGCCGGCTATGTGGGTTTTAGCAAGGCAGACCGACATACTGCTTCCTATAATCAACGAGACTGTTTTTGTTTTTGTTATGTCTGCTGGCATAGGTGCTTTTGTAGGGCTTGCGCTTTGGAAAATTATAAAAGGCTTTAATATTAAGTGGCTGATTTTAATAAGTTATTTGGTTGTGTTTGCTCTTGTTATATTTACGCCGGCAGAATTTATCGGGCTTGCGTTTGATGGCTCGGGTGCAACCACGGGCGATATATCAGTACCTTTTATGCTAGCGCTAGGACTAGGCTGTGCGCTAACGCTATCACGGCGCGGCGCTAGAGGTGAGCGACCAGCGACCAGCGCTGAGCGACCAGCGACTAGCGACCAGCGACTAGCGACCAGCGATAAGGGAACAGCGACTAGCGACGAGGCTACTAAAAGCATAGCCAAAGACAGCAACATAACTGATACAGAAAGTGTTGTTAATGATTCTCATCACTCGTCCCTTATCCCTGTTCCCTCACAAAAGCCTTCACCCGATACATTTGGTATGATTGGAATTGCCTCGATTGGTCCGATAATTGCTATATTTATCTACGGCATAGTGATAGTTGCCCTAAGCGGCGGAAACTTAGAAATAGGTGTGTACGACCCGGGCGCGTTAGAGCCTAACATTTTAGACATTATTTTAACAAATCTACTAGCCACATCAATTGCTATCGTGCCGATTATTGCGGTGTTTTTGCCTATGCAGTTTTTTATAATAAAATTGTCGGGCAAGCAATTTAAAATGGTAATGCTTGGCATTATCCCCGTGTTTTTGGGGCTTTTAATATTTTTGGCGGCGCTAGATTTTGGCTTTGCTTTTGCGGGCGCTTACATCGGCGAAGTGTTTTTAGACACATCGCGCCCAGACTTTTTTAAGTGGCTTTTGGTTATAGTGGCTTTTATTTTGGGTGTATCTATAACACTTTCAGAACCAGCCGTTACAGTTTTGGGAGAGCAACTTGCAAACGTAACCAACGGGCAAATCTCAAGTTTAAAAATAAAAATTATATTGGCTTTAAGTATTGGGGTTGCGTGCATTTTGGCGGTAGTAAAAATATTGTTGCAAATAAACATACTGTGGTTTTTAGTGCCGCTTTATGCGGTGGCTTTGCTACTGATGTTATTTAACACAAAGTTATTTGTAGGGCTTGCGTTTGATAGTGGGGGGGTAGTTGGCGGTGCGCTAACATCAGCACTTCTAACACCGATGTTTTTAGGTATAGCACAAGCAGTAGGCTATATAGAAGGCACGCCCGAAGCCGTGCTACTAAACGGCTTTGGCATAATAGCCCTAATATCAGTAACCCCACTTATAGCAGTACAATTGCTAGGACTAAGGGGCAGAAGTAAAGGAACAGGGACGAGTGATGACTAGCCAGCACTAAGTGATATGATAGAGCGGTAAGTGATAGGCAAAACTTTACTAAACCAGTTGACTTTTTGCAAAAAATGATATATACTAAAAGTAATGAATTAAACGCGGGGGTATTATTATGACACCAATAACAATAACGACAGATACAGACTGGAAAGAGATTGCAAAAACGGTTAAGTCAAAAGGTAAAATGTATGTTATAACTGAAGAAGAATATAAAACGTATGTTCAAGCAACTAAAATTGCTAATGCAGAGACACTCGAAGCACTTAAAGAATTAGATGATGTTAAAATGGGTAAGTTGCCAAAGCAAACTATGCAGCGTGGTGAGATTTTTAAATGGGCTTTGGAGGAAAATTAGGCTATGCGAACACCTTCATATACAAATGCCTTTAAAAGAGATATTAAGCGGATAACAAAGCGCGGTAAAGATTTAAATAAATTAGATAAAGTAATGGAAATATTAGAAACAGGTAAACCACTAGACAAAAAATATAGAGACCACGCACTAGTTGGAAATTTAAAAGGAACTAGAGATTTACATATTGAGCCAGATTGGTTATTGCTGTACAAGATAACAGATACAGAAGTAGAATACGTGAGAACAGGCAAACACAATGATGTTTTCTCGAATTACTAAAACTAAATATGACAATTTAAATTCGGGTCGCTCAAATCGGGCGACTTTTTTGTTTTTAGCGCTATATTTTGGGTCGTTGTACGACGTCCCCGTGACCCAACCACCCTTTTAATTTTAACAAAATATTTTGTGTTTAATTTGATACACAAAAGTTTGTTGTTAATATTTGTTAAAAGTTTGTTCATATGCTTGACTTTTTTTTTTTTTGATAAAATATACTTATACACTTTAACATATT
>WQRI01000001.1 GCA_009786825.1 Bacillota bacterium | reverse complement strand
AGCCCGCCACAGCCCAACCCTATAGCCCAGCCTAACTATCCGACCCGCCACAGCCCAAACTAAACTATCGCCGTAGCCCAACCTAAACTATCCGACAAAACAACCTTTTCAACTTCCCACCACCTAGTATAGCACAAAAAACCAAAAAAGGCAACTGCTTAATTACAATTACCTTTTTTGAAATCTACCAAATCTCTACTTTTAAATTTGCCTTTGTTGGTTAGGTGTGTTTTTTGAGTTTGGTTTTTAGAAGTTTGGATAGTTCGCTGAATATTACTATGGTAGATGTTAGGGCTATTATTTTTAGCCAAGTGGTTAGTGGAAGTGGGGTTGTGCCGAAGGCTACGTTTGCAAATTGGGTTATAAATATCTGTAGGAAGAATGTGACAAGCACGATTATTAAGAATGGCTTGTTGTTGAAAAAGTTTGTGAACATAGAGCCGCCATCTACTTCCCTTGCGTTTAGGCTGTTAAACAGTTGGAACAGCGCGAATATTGCGAACAAAACTGTTGGCATAAGGTGAGCCTCTACGCCTAGTATGTTGAAGTGGCGCTGTGCAAGCACTACGCCCACCATATAAAGCCCGTTTACGATTATCTTTTTTGCCATATGGCTTGAGATGATGTGAGCCTCGCGCCGCACGGGCTTTCTTGCCATAACATCGTCGCGGATTGGCTCTAGCCCGAGCGCTATTGCTGGTGGTCCGTCCATAATTATGTTTATCCACAAAAGTTGTAGGGCTGTGAATGGCGTACCGAAGCCTAGTAGTACGAAAGCCAAAACTATTATCACGCTTGCTAGGTTTACCGTTAGTTGAAATTGGATAAAGCGCTGGAAGTTTTCGTAGATTTGCCGTCCCCACTTGACTGATGTGGCTATTGTAGAGAACGAGTCGTCTAGCAGGACTATATCTGCCGCTTCTTTTGTAACTTCCGTACCCGCAACGCCCATAGCAACACCAACATCTGCCGCTTTGATTGCCGGCGCGTCGTTTATGCCGTCTCCCGTAACTGCGACTATGCTTCCCGTTTCCATAAGCGCTTTTGTTATGCGCATTTTAACAAGGGGTGTGCTTCTAGCAACAACTGCGATGTCTTTAATCTCAATTTTTAGTTGCTCGTCTGTAAGGCTTTCTATGTAACTGCCCTCTACCGCCCTTTTTGTAGTGCCTTTGCTAGTATTGCTCTCACCCCTAGTCTCACCCTTACTATCACCTAACAAATTTAAACTATTAGCGATTGCCGTTGCCGTTGTAATATTATCGCCCGTAAGCATTTTGGTTTCTATACCCGCCCTTTTACACTCTTTAATCGCATCTAACACTTCGGGGCGAAGCGGGTCGGATATAACGGCAAAGCCTAAAAATATAAGCCCGCTTTCTACACGGCTTCTGTTGCCCGCATCTAACTTTTCTTCAAACTTGTATGCAAAGGCTATAACCCTGCCCGCGTTTTGCTGGTGATATTTTATAACTTGCTCTATCTCGCGGCGGCGCTCTGGCACAAGCGTACACATACTTAGTATGCTCTCGGGGCTTCCCTTAACGTAAGCCACAAACCCGCCGCACGCTTTTGTTACTGTTGTCATACGTTTTGTCTCGGAAGAGAACGGATATGTTTTTATAACGCGCGCAGACTGCCTTATATTTTTATAGTTATGACCCGACTGCTGAAGCCCCACAAGCAAGGCGCACTCTGTTGCGTTGCCAACAAAAGTCTCATCTAGTAAGTTTGCGCTAGAGTTTAGTGCTATATTGTTTATGGTTTGAGCATCGCGCAACTCGTTAGGGTTTAGGGTCGCGTTTTCTATACCGCAGAAAAAGTGTGTAAGCGTCATTTTGTTTTGCGTAAGCGTGCCCGTTTTGTCCGAGCATATTACGTTTATACAGCCGATTGTCTCAGACGCTATAATTTTTTTAACAAGCGCGTTTTGGCGCGACATTTTTATTACGTTAAGCGCAAGCGATATCGCAATTATTGTTGGCAAGCCCTCCGGCACGGCAGCAACAATTAACACGACGCTTGTGATAAACGCGCCCGATACGTTTTGCAAGTTTGCCTGACCAAGCCCTATATATATTATAAGTTGCATTACAAAAACTGTTATTGCGGCAGATACGCCAAAAAACGCAACAATTTTTGCTAAGTTAGAAAGCCTGTTTTGAAGCGGTGTGTTTACGCGCTCGTCCTTAGATAACTCGCCCGCTATTTGCCCAAACTCTGTGTTTGCACCAACACTTGTTATAATATATTTGCCCGACCCGCTTGCAACAAACGTGCCAGAATAAATCATATTTTTTCGCTCTGCAACTGATAGGGTAGCCGACTTTGCTATAAAGTTTGCATCTTTTATAACAGGCTCGCTCTCGCCCGTTAGCGAACTCTCGTTTAGAGATAACTCGCTACCCTCTAACAGCCTGCCATCTGCTGTGATTTTATCGCCACTACTAAGTAACACAACATCGCCAACTACCAAATCTTTTTTTGCAACAAGCGCAACGCTTCCGCCCCTTAATACTTTAACGCCTACGCTCTCGTTAAGTTTGTTTAGTGTCTCGAATGCTTTTTGGCTTCTGCCTTCCATAAAAACAGTTATAGCAACCGATACAGATAT
Organism: Bacillota bacterium; assembly: GCA_009786825.1. Lineage (GTDB taxonomy): Bacteria > Bacillota > Clostridia > Christensenellales > WQRI01 > WQRI01. Next base: position 101,672 of record WQRI01000001.1, on the reverse strand, counting down.
TGCAATAAAAATGCCTATAACCTCTAACCACTCTGTCTCGTGACCAGTCCACACGTTTACAACATTTATAGCAACCGCAACAAGTGCTGCGCAAATAAGCATTATAAACATTTTGTCTGTGCTTGCGTGTAATATTCTAAGCAAAAGCGAGGGCGGCTTGTCCCTTTTTATGATGTTCTCGCCGTAGCGCTTTTTGTTATCTGCCGCATCCCTCGCGCTAAGCCCTTTTTTACTGCACGAGCCTAACGCATTAACAACCTTATTTTTGTCTAGTATGTGTGCATTCATAAACCAACTCTCCGAATCTGCACGCTAAACAAAATGCATACAAAAAAAGCGTGCATACTAATATATGCACGCTTGTCCGCTTTTATCCAAATTACAAATTACATTGGCACAAATTACAAATTACATTGGCACAAATTACAATGTACAATGTACAATGTACAAATGTTAAACTCATAAATTGCAAAGCGTTTGAACGTCTCAAAGTTGTACGTGTTTTTTTACTATACGCCTGAACTATGGGTGGTCTTTCACGCCTATTAAATAGTCTGCCGAAACACCAAAATAGTTTGCCAACTTTTTTAGCATTTCAAAATTTGGCTCTGTTTTTCCTGTTTCCCATAAAGCAATAGTTGACTGTGAAATATTAAACACATCTGCCATCTGCCTTTGTGTTAAACCTCTGTCTTGCCTTAGTTCCGTTATTCTTTCCCCAAATATTCTCATAACACTTATGATAAGTGTTTCTCATCTAAATTACAAACGTGATTAATGTTGCTCATAAAACGCTTGACTTAATTTTAAATTTGTGTTAGTATTGTATTAATCAAAAAAAGGAGGTATAAAACTATGTTAAAAGACCAAGTTACACTTGAGCCAAATGAAATTGTTGTAGACAAAGAAAAACTTTATGCTTTAACTAGCATTTTAATTGAATTAGGTAGCGACACTAGATTCCTTGCAGAAAATACTCAAGAGCGCTTCACAAAGTCTCTTATGCAAGAAGTAAACAAAACAATAGCAATAGGAATGGCGCTTCTTTCCAAGATTTTGAATATTTAATTTGCCACCACTAATTTTCTTTTAATCGGTTTATACAAAAATGTGCAGCAACTCTCTGCACATTTTTGTATTTTTTGACTTGCCCGCGCTAGCGGTGAAACATTTGTAATTTGTAATTTGTAATTTGTACATTGTAATTTGTAATTTGTACATTGTACTCTACTAAAACAGCCACATTGACGCTACTGCGAAATAAACCATTATGCCGCCTACATCTGCTATTGTGGTTATTAGTGGGCTTGCCATTATTGCTGGGTCTAGGTTTACTCTGTAAGCGGCAAGTGGAAGTATTCCGCCTATAATGTTTGCAACTGTTATGTTTATTGTTAGCGCTATGCCAACTACAAAGGCTATGTCTAAAACCCTTATGCCATCTAACTCGCCCGCATCTACAAACACAAATATCCGTGCAAAGTTTAACCCTACAAGTAGCACACAGCACAAAAGCGCTATTCTTACTTCTTTCCAAATAATTTTTGTGGCATCAGATGTTTTTATCTCGCCTACCGCTAAGCCCCTTATTATAAGGGCGGCAGACTGGCTTCCTGCATTGCCCGCGGTTGCTACAATCATCGGTATGAATGTTGCTAGTATGAAAATCTCGTAAATCATATCCTCGTAGTAGGCAATTACTATCGCGGTTAAAACCGCCGCTAGCATTAACACCGACAGCCAAATTATGCGCCTACGCGACAGCCCAAACACGCTGGTTTTAAGGTATGGGCGGGATAGTGGCTTTATAGCCGCCATCGTTTGAATATCTTCGCCCGCGCGCCCGGATATAACATCTACCGCATCGTCAATAGTTACTATGCCCACAAGTCGCTTTTCTTTGTCTACAATTGGCAGGGATATAAGGTCGTACTTTCTCATTGTTGCGGCTATCTCACCCTGTGGGTCTGTTGTGTAGGCAAAGTGGGTTGGGGTGGTCATAATATCTTTTAGCGGGGTGGTGTCGGCTGTAACTAAAAGGGTTCTAAGTGGTACGCGCCCTAAAAGCAAAGCGCCCTCGGCTACGATGTATAAGTTATATACAGTTTCTTTATCTTCCGCTGTTTCTCTTATATGCGCTAGCGCCTCGCCTACTGTAACTTCGCCCATAAACGACACAAACTCGCAAGTCATAAGCGCGCCACCTGTGTTGGCTTCGTAGCGTAAAAATCTGTTTATTCTCTCTCTCTCTTCTTTTGGGCAGGCTTGCAAAACGCGCTTTACTATGTTGGCTGGCATTTCTTCTAAAAAGTCTACTGTGTCGTCTGTGAACATATCCTCTAGTATTTGACAAATTTCTACATCTGATATGCTTGTAACAATAATCTCTTGCTTGTCTGGTGGCAAGTATACAAAAACTTCGCTTGCCCTATCTTTTGGTAGTATTCTAAAAACGCCCGCAGCTTGCTTTGGTGATATTTCATCTATAAACTGAGCAATGTCTACTTCGTTTAACGCTAAAAGTTGCTCTCTTAAAAGCGAGCGCTGGTTGCTGACTAACAACAAATGAAGTTTCTCAAGTTTTTGCTCTATCACATTTTCCATTTTTATAATTTTAAATGTTTAATTTTAAATGTTAAATTGTTTCACCGCTAGCGCGGTCAAGGTTTATTAGCAAGTTGTGCGAGGCTACAAACCGCAAACGTTCAAACGCTTTGTGTATAATAGGTGTAGGCATTTAACATTTAAAATTTACCCTTTAACATTAAACATTAAAACAATATCCACATCGCGTAAGTAAAGTATATCATAAGCCCGCCGATATCCGCAAGTGTTGTTATAACTGGTGCGGACATTACCGCTGGGTCTATTTTAAGGCGGGACGCAATTATTGGTAGTAGCCCCCCTAGTATATTAGCAAGCGCAACATTTGTTATAATAGATAAGCCTATTACAAGCCAAATAAGCCCAAGGCTGAAAGGGGCTTCAAAATCGTGTACAATCAGCACCGGCACAACTGATATAACCGCAAGTATTGCCCCGCAAATAAGCCCCACCCTAATTTCTTTAAAGGCTATTCTTAGTGCATCGCGGCGCTCTACTTCTTTTATAGCCATACCCCTTATTACAAGCGCGGCAGATTGGCTTCCCGCTGTGCCGGCTGTGTCTATCATTTTTGGCATAAGGGCAACAAGCACGACTATTGCGGTAAGCATCTCTTCGCGCGCCTCTATAACTGTTGCGGTAAAAATTGATATAAGCATTAAAAGTGCAAGCCACGGCATTCTGTTTTTTGCAAGTGAGAAAACGCCCGTTTTTAAATAGGGTTTGTCTGAGGGTAAAACCGCCGCCATTATCTGAATATCTTCCGTTGCTTCTTGCGTTAGAATATCTAGCGCATCGTCAATAGTTACTATACCAACAAGCCTATTTTCGCTGTCTACTATTGGTAGGGATAGTAGGTCGTACTTTTTCATTGTGTTTGCTATGCTTTCTTGGTCGTCTGCTGTGGTTGCGGCTACCGCGCCCGTTGTCATTATATCTTTTAGTAAGACGTCGTCTTTATTTGTTAGTAGGGTAGACATAGCAACCTTGCCCATTAAGCGCCTATTAATATTAAGCACGTATATATTATATACTGTTTCTTTATCTAGCGCAATTTTTCTAATCTCAGAGAGCGCCTTGCCAACGGACGTATTCTCTACAAAGTCTACAAACTCGCTTGTCATAATTGCGCCGCCAGTTTTTGGTCTGAAGCACATAATGCGATTAATTTTTTCTCTGTCTTCTTTTGGGCAGGCTTGCAGTACGCGCTTTACAATTTCTGCTGGCATCTCTTCTAAAAAGTCTGCCGCATCGTCATCGAACATATCGCTCATAAGTTCTGTAATTTCAGCATCACGCATACTTCTTATTATAATCTCTTGGCGTTCGTAGTCTACGTAAGAGAACACCGCCCATTGTATAGTTTTTGGTAAAATTCTAAAAACTTCTACTGCTCTGTTTCGTGGAAGATTATCTAAAACTTCTGCGATATCTACTTCGTTCATCGCTAAAATCTCTTGCCTTAAAACAGCAAGATTTTTCTCTTCCAAAAGTTCTAAAATACGTTCCAACATATTTTTCGGGTGACCGACTTTTTATAAGCAAGCCACAAAACTTCCCGCAAAGTTTTAGATTTTTGCCCAACAAAAAAAACAGTATACTTAATAGTATACTGTTTCCGCTATAAAATGTCAACCGAAAAAATGCAAAAGTTAAAATTCTTAAAACAAATTAGTATCACAACACAAAGAAGTAAATGCTTATAAATTGCAGTACAGAGCCGAGTAGTACAAATATGTGCCACACGCTGTGAATGTATTTGGTTTTTCTGCCCGCTCTATAAAATAATACGCCAACTGTGTATGCTACGCCGCCCGCAACCAGCCAAAACACTCCCCAAAAGGCTAGGTTTTGTGCTATCGGAATAATGGCTACAATTGCCATCCAGCCCATAACTAGATAGGCTGTAAACTTGAAGTACTTAACCCCCTTGTTTTCCATCGCTACGCCGTTTAGTATTATGCCAAGTGTAGCAAGCCCCCATTGAAGCCCGAAAATTGTCCAGCCCCAAGCGCCAACTTCGCGCAGTAAAATTAATGTGTAGGGTGTGTATGTGCCGGCAATAAGCAAGTATATTGCGCTGTGGTCTAGCACTCTGAAAACCGCCTTTGCATTGCCTTGCCTTAGCATATGGTATATGGTCGATATCGTATACAGCAACACCATAGAACTTCCGTATATAGCCATTGCTACAACTGCAAAAGTATCTAGGTATCGGACTGCAAAACTAACGCCCAAAACCAAAACAAAAATACCAAAAACAGCGCCCGCCATATGCGTAACCCCGTTAAAGATTTCTTCGCCTTTTGTTTGTGCGCGGCTTACCTTTTTGGCTAGTGGCTTTGCGTTTATGTCGTGGGGCGTGGTATTTAAGTCGTCTAACTCATCGTCTAGCGCTAACTCTGCTGCTATTTCAAATTCGTTTGTAATACTTTCCATACTTGTATTTTAACACAAATACGTAAAATTATAACTCTACGCGGTCGGGCTGTAACTCTACTGATAATGGGGGTAATTCTACGTACGATAGACAAAGTCATATCATAACGAATTTCTGTTCCGCTTCGCTGCACAAGGAAATTCTTTTATGATATGATTTGTTAACGGATGCTACGCCCGCTTCGCGATAATTCCTAGGTCAGAACATACGCCTAAATTTGTTTGTAATGCCTTGTTCTGTCTCATAGCCGTACTCTAATTGCTCGTTTAGGTCTGGTTCTATCTCTCTGTCTTTTGCGCCTTCTATTACTAAACCTTTTTGCGCTTTGTAACTATCTGTTCTTAGCAAGCGGCTCTCTACCCTTGCGCCGTTAATGTAATAGTCTAGATACCCCTTGCTTTTAACGCCCGGCTTAGAGTGGTTTATTCTTGCAAACTCGCCCTTATATTTTACGCGGTTTAGGTGTTCGCCATCTACGTCCCTTATAATTTCGTCGTCGCCCTTTATGTGTTCTATTACTTCTGTGCGCCTTTTAATCTCTAGCCCCTCTCTCATAGGGCTTCCGTAAATTTCTACGTATGCATTAGTGCCACTTACATAAGTCCTTAAAAAGACGTCTGATTGTGTATTATTTTTTAAAACCAAATCTGTATGCCTAGATACTGTAGCATCAAACGAAAGCGGCACGTAAGAAATTGGCAGACTGTGCGCTCTGTAACTTGCAATTTGTAAGTCTGCTAAAAGCCACGCGTTGTAGAGCGTGGTAGACACTTGGCACACCCCGCCCCCTACGCCTTGCTTAAATTTGCCATCTACTATGATTTTTGCTTCTTTGTATCCGCGCTCACCTGTACGGTTTCCTACAGTTTTATTAAACGAAATAGACTCGCCCGCACGCACAGTTGCGCCGTTAAATCTGCTTAGAGCAAGGGCAATATTGTGTCTGCGCCCACTAGAAGAGGTTGCGAAATTTGTAGAAAAAGCCACTCGCTTTTGCGTGTTTTGTTGTAAGTCGGCTACACTTACCTTGGGTGAAGTGTCGTTTGTGGATAATCTGACCTCTACGCTTGTTTGGGCTTTTAAACCCTGCTCTAGCGCTTTAAAAAGGCTATCTCTGCACAACTCTCTGCCTATTACTTCATCTTTAAATGTAAAATTTGCACCATTTTTGGCGCAAAAAATAACGCTAGCGTTACGCGGTTTTTGGTTGACTTTGCTCTCTACTTCTGCTAAAAATTTTTCGAACCCCTCGTACACTTGCAAAAAAGCCTGCTTGTAACACAAGCCGTTTTCTACTAAATTTTCTATACGCTTTTGCTTATTTTTATACCCGCTTTGTGTTTGTAAAATCTCGCTAAGTGTATGTATGTTGGGTATGGTGGTTGGCACTTTATAATCGAACTTATAAATTTGCCCGTCGTAGCGCAGGGCTATATTTACATCTCTAAATTTTTCTTTGTCTACCTTTATAACATTTTTGTTTTTGCTGGCTGACTCTTTTTTTGGCTTAGCCGTTTTGTTATCTGAAAAATAACTTTGAGTAGTTAGAGAGTTTTCTGTTATATGGCTATCGCTAAAATATTCGCCACTAGTAAATGCGCCAACACTAGCGCTTGCGGTTTCGTTTTTTACACCGCTAAAAATCATTGCTATAATAAAAAAAACAACAAACGCCCCAACAAAATATTTGTGGGCGAAAATTTGTCTGCCACTAAAGCGTTGTCTGCGGCGGCGCAGTCGCCTTTTCAAATTATCTATAATTCTGCTCATTAATATTAGAATGCGTAGGTGTTAATTGTTTTATACGAGAGTTTTAAAAATACAATGCAAAACCACAACTTTTATTGCACTTTGTAGAAAGTTTGTGTTCGAAAACTAGCGCGCTGTGTCATAACTTTTATTGCTATTCATACCAAAAGCGTTTACTTTTGCTTAAAAGTATGGTATACTTTTAAATATGAATTCAGAAAAAATCACACACCATTTAATAGTCAACCCCGTGGCTGGAAAAGGTAAGGGCAAAAAAGCATTAAAGAAATTAGAAAAACTTTTAAAGAAACAAAGTTTAGATTATGTAATTCACCAAACCACAAAGGCTGGGGACGCAACTCTTTTTGCCGAGCAGTTAACTGCTACTAACACCCAACTATCACTTATAGTTGTTGGTGGGGACGGCACTTTTTCTGAAGTTTTAAACGGCATTATAAACTTTGATAATATTACACTTGGGCTTATCCCGTCCGGCACGGGTAACGACTTTGCTTTTGGGCTGGGCATCTCTAAAAAAGTAAGACGGGCATTAGCACCCATTTTGGCGGGCAACAAAAAGTATATAGACTATATTCAAACGGACACACGGCGCTCTTTAAACATTTTGGGTACGGGGCTTGATGTAGAAGTTTTAACGCGCTTTAACTCTTACAAGCGCCAAACCAAAATCGCATATTTTAAAAGCCTAATATCTACGCTTAGAAACCTATCTTACAAAGAATATATCGTTAAGTATGTAGATGAGTTTGGACAAGCGGGCGAATTACCGCCCACCCCAACTCTTGCGCTAGCCGTTTGCAACGGCACTATGTTTGGCGGTGGAATGAAAATGTCGCCCTTATCTGTTGTTGACGACGGGCTGTTAGACTTGGTTCACGCGGCTAAACCTGATGGTAATATTCTTATTGCCGCTAACCGACTAAAAAAGGGCAAGCACCTATCTTACCCATACATAACGCACATACGCGTTAGAGAAATTTATATCCGCCCACTAGATGAGAGCCAACCTTTTATTTTTCAAATAGAGGGCGAGATTATCAGCAATCAAAATTCTGTAAGCGCAAAGGTTGTTAGCGGGCAACTCAAAATATATTATTAATCCACCCCAGCGCTTTTGGGTATAAATTTTCGAACCTTTGTTTGCTTTAGCAAACAACCGAGAGAAAATTTATACCCAAAAGCAAGGGCAAACAACCGGACGCGTTCAAACAAGTACCACTTGCCAAAATTTATGAAAAAAACTAAATTTGCGATTGATGTTTTGGCTTTTATTAAAAAGCACAGCCTAATTGAGATGGGCGATAATTTAGCCGTATCTGTATCCGGCGGGGCAGACAGTATTTGTCTGTTGCATTTTTTGGTTAAGCACAAGCACGTACTGAAGTACGATAGCCTTACGTGCATTCATATAAACCACAACTTGCGCGGGGCAGATAGTTTGCGTGACGAAGCCTTTGTTACTCGGTTTGCTAAAAGTTTGGGGCTTGAGACCATAGTTTTTTCTGAAGATGTTGGCGCGTATTGCAAAGCCCATAATGTGAGTATAGAGTTAGGTGCGCGCGAAGTACGGCAAGCGGTTTATAAAAAGCTTGTGGAAAGCAACGGCTTTAGTAAAGTGGCGCTTGGGCATACAAAATCAGACAACGCAGAGACCATACTATTTAATATAATACGGGGGGCGGGGCTTCGGGGCGTAATGGGAATACAGCCTAGGCGCGAGCATCTTGTAAGACCCCTACTAGACAAAGAGCGTCGCGATATAGAGAATTACGTAAAAGTAAATAACCTAGGCTACGTTCACGATATATCAAACGACAACACCCACCACACGCGAAACTTTTTGCGCCACGAGATTATCCCGCTTTTAAACACGCGCTATAATGTGACTAAAACGCTAACTATGTTTGCAAATAATATAAAGTACGAGATTGAAAATATGAAGGAGACAAACGAAAAACTATGAGTTACACAAAACAAATTGCAAAGCACATATCAAAAGTCGTGCCACACATAAATGCTAAACAAATAGAGGCTCTTATTGAAATCCCGCCTGATACGACTCACGGGGATTTTGCCCTTGCTTGCTTTAAACTAGCAAAAGAGTTTAAAAAAAACCCGAGCGTTATAGCGGGTGAGATTGGCGCGTTAATTAATGCTAGCCCCCTGCCCGCTTTTATTGCGCGCGCAGAAGTGGCTAACGCCTACGTTAATTTTACAATATGCAAAGTGGCTTTGGTGAAAGACTTTTTTAAAGCCTACCAAAAAAACTTACAAGCGGCACAAAACATTGCAAGTGGAAAGAGCAAAAGCCCAAACGCGAGTAAAACCATTTTAATAGACTATAGTTCGGTTAATATAGCAAAAGAGTTTCATATAGGCAACCACTCTTCCACCGCAATTGGTGCGGCGCTTTACCGCATTTATAAATATTTAGGCTATAATGTAGTTGGCATAAACCACTTGGGCGACTATGGCTCGCAGTTTGGAAAACTTATTGCCGCATATTTAGATAGTGATATTATGAGCGAGGCTGGGTTTGGCGCGGGGGCTGGTGTAGGTGGGGCTAGTTCTGCTACTAGTTATAATGGTGGCGCTGATACTGGCGGTGCTAATACAACCGAACCACAACTAGACTTAAAAGCCCTTACAAAAATCTATCAAATCTTTACAGCCAAAGCAAAAGACAACGTCTCACTTAACGAAAGTGGCAAAAACTGGTTTTTAAAACTAGAGCGCGGCGACAAAACAGCAAAGCGCGTTTTCACTAAGTTTAAGGACATAACCCTACGCGAGACAAAAGTTATATACGAGATGCTTGGGGTCGATTTTGACAGTTGGGCGGGCGAGTCTTACTACTCTGATAAAATGGACATCGTGTTTGATTTACTTGCAAGCAAAAAACTGCTAAGCGTAAAAGAAGACGGCGCGCAATATATAGATTTAGAAAAGTTGGCTAGCCTGCCTCGCCTTGTTTTAAGGCGAAGTGACGGCGCTACGCTTTATGCTACGCGTGACTTGGCAGCAGCCATTTACAGAAAAAACAAGTATAATTTCCACAAGTGCTTGTATGTTGTTGCCTATCAGCAAGACTTACATTTTAAGCAAGTGTTTGCAACGCTTAAACTGGCGGGGCTTAAGTGGTATAAAGATTTAGAGCATATCTCTTTTGGTATGGTGTCGGTTGGCGGGCAAGCGCTGTCTACTAGAGGCGGTAACGTTGTGTTTTTGCGCGATGCCATTCAAAAAGCGGTAGAAAAAGCGACAGCCATAATAGAAGAGCGTAACCCAACACTTAAAAACAAAGAGAGTGTTGCAAAAGCAATAGGTGTGGGCGCGCTAAACTTTGCCCCGCTGTTTAATAACCGCATAAAAGATGTAGACTTTAACTACGACAAAGCCTTAAGTTTTGAGGGCGACACAAGCGTTTATATACAGTATACTTACGCGCGCGCTAATACTGTTTTGTCTAAAAGCAGAGAGAGCGGTGGTATTTGTGTGAGCAACCTTTTAGAAAACTCAGACCCTACAAGCGCAGAACCTACAAAAGCCGACCCTACAAAAACTGCCCTTCCCAAAACCCCGCTTCCAAAAATAGAATACGACTTGCTCTCAGATGAGCATTCTGTAGAATTAATAAAAAGCCTGTCCGCTTACGAACAGGCAATTATAGACGCTGCAAATAAAAACGAGCCATCTACTCTTACGCGCCAAATCTTAGATATTGCAAAAAAGTATAACACTTTTTATGCAAACAACCGCATACTTAACATAGAATGTAGCCAAACTATGCTCTCCCGCCTTACACTAACAGCCATAACAATGAAGCATATTAAAAACGGGCTTGGTCTTTTAGGCATAGAAACAGTAGATAAAATGTAGTTTTAGTGTAAATTGTAAAGTGTAGAGTGTAAAGTGGCTAAACTCATTAAATGCTTTTACTTTTGAACAGTTTGCGTTTAGCGCGTGTAGGCAGTTTGCAAAAATAAATTTTACCCGCGCTAGCGGTGAAATCACTTTACACTTTACACTCTACATTTTACACTCAAAAAACCCACACTCTACACTTTACACTTTACACTAATTTTGCGTAAACGACCTAAACCCATCTACATCGTAAACCCACTTGGTGCTTAGCCACTCCTGAAAGTCTATTGTGCAACCATTCCACACTCTGTGCTGGTTTTTAGCCGCAAAAATTTCCCCTTGGTTGTTTTTTAGTAAAATAAGTTCGTTGAAAACAAACCTGTTCCACGGCGCTATTGTCTGAAAAAAATAAATTGAATTGCCGTTGCGCAAATGCCTTACCGCCGTAGGCTCGTTTGCATAGGTCGCCTTAAAGTGCGCTATAAACCCTTGCACATTTGCTGGCAACTCGCCCCCTATAATACTATCTAGTTCACCATAACTTGTTTCTCTGCCGCTTTTAAGCGGCAATTTTAATTTTGACATAATATATCCCCCTTTTATTTAATTGAACATTGAACACTGAACATTGAACAATGGTTTCACCCGCTTTCGCGGTTTAATCTAGTTTACTTTGCGCGTGGGCTGTGTTTAAGAAGCCGGCGCCGATTGCTTTTGATACTGGTGTCATATACGAGAATGCTTGCGGGTCTATTTGCGTTAGTTTTTTCTTTAAGCGCGCCGCTTGGCTTTTAGACACTATGCACAGCACCAACGTTTTACTATCACTAGTATATGCGCCCATCGCTTGTAGTTTCGTTGCGCCCCTATTTATGTCTGCCAAAATCAGAGCAGACACTTCGTCTGGCTTGTCTGTAATTATGTTAAACGCAACCGCACTCACCCAGTTAGACTGAATTATATCTAGCGTTTTGTAGCATAAAAATACGCTGATTACGGCAAACATAACGCTTGTAAGGCTTCCGTAAAAAAATGCAGCGCCCGCAATAACAATAGCATCTAGCCCAAACGCTATCCACGCAACGCGGAAGTTCGGAAACTTGTTTTGTATAACAAGGCTGATAATCTCTGTGCCGCCAAGGCTTGCGTTTGCGCGCATAGCAATAGCAATTGCAGCCCCAAAAATAACCCCCGTAAATATACCGCCCAAAAGCCTATCCATCTCGGACGGGTATATCGTACCACACTCGGCAATATATCGCCCGCTAACCCCGCTCTCTACGACTGCTGTAAAGCCGGGCATACCCGTTTGCTCGAATATAAAAATTGTAAAACTTGCAAGCCCAACACCAAACACGCATTGAAGCGCAAAGTTTCTGTTTAAAAATATCCACGCCAAAATAAACAGCGGAATGTTAAGCGCAAAAAGCGTGATTGATGCGTTCCAATCTAGCATATGGTAAAGCAAAGCCGCAATACCGCCCACACCACCCGGCGATATCATACTAGGTATAATCAAAAAATATACAACAAATGCCTGCATTACGCAAGCAATCGAATGAAGCATAAGGTTTTTTACACTAAACCTAGTTTTAAATTTTTCGTTTGGTAAGCCCGACTTATCTGGCATACTTGTCTCGTGCAAATCGAGTTCAGTCAGATTTGTTTTGCTAAAATCTGGCTCTGGCAAATTTGTTTCGTTTGGCATATGTTTAAAAACTCCCCCAAATGTGCGCCCCTAGTATCCGCCCCCTAGTGTCCGCCTTCTATCCCGTGTAGATATATACTATATAGTAACATACCTAGCAAAAAAACGCAAGTATTTTTGCGTTTTTTGTTTTTATATTTTGCGGGTATTTTTTACCATTTTATTTGTTGTGTTTGGTAACTTCCGCGTATAGCAAAGTTCCGCGCATTACAAATTACACTTTGTCTACCCTAACGCTTATGTTATACTCTAGCTCGGCTAGTAGGTTGTCTTTTTGTAGTCTTCTTAGTCTGTAGAAGTTTTCCTGTATGCCTAGTATATCTGTGGTTTGCTGGGTTAGTAGTAGTGCGCTTATTTTTTTGTAAATTTCGTTTTCTACTTCCCTTTTGTTTAATCCTTCTACTAGCGGTTTTACTTTTAGCCTAATATATATATTCAGCGTAGGGGTGTTGCCACTTACTCTGTGGCGAAGCCTTACTTTTTTTCTTGCAATGTCGTAGCCCTCTGTCCTGCTGTTTTTAATGGTGGTTTTAAGCAAATTGTATGCTTTTACGCCGTTAGTGTCTAGTTCTGCCACCATTTTGCCATCTGTAAATATTGCGCCTTGTCGCGCATCGAAAAGTGCGGCTTTTACTTCTGGCGGAAGCATACCGCTCATATTCTCACCGCCCAACTCTATTAGTTTTACAAGTGGCACTAAACTGCTAGAGCCAATTCTGTTGGTGTCTGCCAAAAAGTCTTTCACAGTTTTTTTGGGCGTGGCTATATCGTTTGCGTTAAAACTTAAAACTTTTTGAAGCGCATACATAGATAAATTCTCTAGCCCGCTTTGTGTTTGCATAATCTCTTTTGCACTTATGTCTGTAACCACAAGCGTTGCGCTATCTTTCAAGTTGTTGTGGCGCGTTAGGTACGCTAAAAAGTCTGTCACACCGCTCTCTGCCGCGTCCTTGCCTATTACTATAATGCTAGAGTGCGCTAGGTCTAAAAACTTGCCCGCCTTAATTTGTATGCTGTTAACCGCCTCTGCAACGCTCTCGCCCTCTGCGCTTAACACAAACTTGATGTCGTCCGTTAGTTGCATAAACTCTGTTGGCACAGCCGTTTGCACAGATACTTCGTACTTACCATTATCTAGTTTGTCTACGCCAACGCCTATCGCAATAGAGTAGTCTCTAATGCTTACGTTATAGCCCGTGGCAAAAAACAAAAACACTATTATGCCCGCTAACACCAAAAAAACCTTTGCTTTAAAATTTCTACTCACGAGCCACCTCCCAAAAGAATTTCTGAATCCGTTTTTGCATTTTCGCCCGACTTGTTTGCATTTTCGCCTGCCTTGCTTGCGCTTGCCTTGCTTGCACTCTCTCTACTGCCCGAAATTCTACTAGCCGAAAAACTTAACGCCACACCCGCTACAGCAAGCGGTGCAACTACTTTTATGCCAAAAAGCACAAAGCGCAAACTATAATAAAATGCGTAAACACTTGCAAAGGTTGTTCCTGCAACAAGCGGTATTATAAATATAACTGCGCCAACGCCTACGGCAAATAGGCTTAAGTTGCGCGTCTCAAAAACAAAAGTGGCAGAGTGTACCGCGCAGTAAAACAAAACGGCAATGTAAAACAGAGCGCCCAAATGCACAAGCAAAAGCGGAAACCACGAAAGCCCGCCAATGAATTGAAGCGGTAAACTGTATTTAACAGTCTGCGCAATAGCGTTGTGCTGAGTATAGCCCGTGCCACCAAAAAGGTTAACAAACAAAAGCGAGAACACAAACACAACTAGCCCACTCGCTAGTAAGCCAAAGCCCGTATACTTTACTACTCTTTTGCTTTGCTTTTTTTTCTCTTTATCGTTTTTTCGTTCAGAAAAAACGGGTGTCGCCTCTGTGGGCGAATCCATATCCGTAAGAATTTCCTTGCGTAGCGTAGCGTAGCCGAAATTCGTCGAATATGGTTTCGCCTTGTCTTTGAAAGCGCCCAGCAACATAAACAGCACCAAACTACTGCCGAAATAAATATGGTTATCTAGCGCTACTTTAACTATATTACTTGCCCCGCTTGCAAATATTGGTAAAAAATTTATAATGTTTACGCGCACAACAGAAAGCGTAAGCATAGCCACAACGCCCGCCGCTATAGCAAAAAACAGAATGTCTGCACTTCTAGCAATTGCCCGAAGCCCCTTAGATGCCATATAAACGCCAAGCACCAAAAATGGTATAAAGGTAGCAAAGTAATTAAAATTTCTGTAAATTACTTGGTCTAGAAAATAATACTGCTCTGACAATAGTAGCGTCACCTTTATAATAAAATAAAAAGCCAAAGCCCCGTAAATTATTTTAGCGACAATACCACCAACAGCCCCAAACCTTGCGCTGAACATCTGCTGTATATTAAAATGCCCGGCCCGCCTAAACGCCACAACAAACAGCCCAAACAACACCCCCTCAAGCGCCAACAATAAAAGCACACTAGCCCAAATGTCTCTAAACGCCCCGCCCGCAAGTAAACTAGGCAACATAAAAAGTTTTACTGTGCAACCCACAGCCAAAACAAAAAAGATTTGCCTAGCACTTATCACATCTGTGCTTATAGAGTTTGTTGATTTTTGTGTTGCTTTATTCATAACTTTTTTTTAGTGTAAAATGTAAAGTGTAAAGTGATTTCACCGCTAGCGCGGGCAATGTTTTACTAGCAAATTGTTTGAAAGTGCTTAATGCAGGCTGTTAAAAAGTAAAGCATTTAATGTGTTCAGACACTTTACACTTTACACTTTACACTTTACATTTTCTATTAGGGTTTAAGGGGCAACTCTTTGCCTATTTTTTGTGGGAATACTGTACGGTCTTTCTGTTAATTCATCTGGGTTGCTTTTTAAAACTGCGTCTTTCATATCGTGTAGCACCATAGGGGAAAATGGCGCTAGGTATGGCACGCTGTAACTCTCAAACGTGGCAAGGTAGACTAGTAACATCATACTCCCTATTATAAGCCCGTAAAAGCCCAAAGCGCCCGCTATTATAACAAATAAAATTCTAATCGTGCTGAACGTGCCTTCTGCATCTGGCACATTATATAGCGCTATACCGCTTAGGGCGGCAATCATAACCGCTGGGGTAGATAGCATTCCCGCGCGTACTGCCGTCTCACCCAAAACAAGCGCACCAACCACACTTACTGCCATACCTATGTGGCGGGGCATTCTAAGCGCGCTCTCGTGTAGTATTTCAAAAAACAAAACTACTACTAAAATCTCGTGCTTTGGGCTTAGTGGTAAGTTTGCGCTCGCGTTCATTATAGTTAGCAAAAACCTAAACTTTATAACGTGCGTGTGATGTTCTACAAGAGATACATAAATCGCGGGCAAGTAAAGCGCCATAAAAACCGCTAATATCCTAAGCCCCCTAATCATTGTTGCGCGCGAATTTTTTGTGAAGTAATCTGAGGGGCTTTGTAAATCTTCTAGCATTATAAACGGCACAGTTAGTGCTATGGGGCTTCCATCTACAAAAATGCAGATGCGCCCCTCAAGCATTTTGCCCGCCGCCACATCGGGTTTTTCTGTGTTGCCAACTTGCTTAAACAGCGAGTAACGGCTAGTCTCTAGATATTTTGTTATATACGCGCTGTCTAGTATGCCGTCTATGTCCATCTCGTTTATTCGGCGCATAACATCTTTTACAATTTGCTTGTCGGCAATGCCATCTATATACATCACCGCCACGTTTGTGTTGGTGTAGCGCCCAACAACCGCGCGCTCTACAACAAGTTTTTCAGATTTTATTTTTCGCCTAATAAGGCTTATGTTATCTTTAAGGTTTTCGTTAAAGCCCTCGCGCGGACCTTTCAAAACAGCAGCAGTAGGAGGCTCTGCAATGCCCCTTACTGCCCACTCTTTGTTGTCTACAACTAAAGCGTCCGGCTCGCCCTCTACAAATAAAACAGCGTCGCCCATCAAAAGCGCCTTTTTAAGTTCTTGCAAATCGCTCTCAAGCGCTAACTCAGTTTGCAGTATAACAGAGTTTTTTAGATGTTCCATTATACTACTACTCTCTGAGTTTTGACCCTTACCGCTTTCGCCGCTTCCTTGTTTACCCCGCTCGCCTTTGCCTGACCCCTTACCGCTGTTCGCTGTTCCCTGCGAAGCCGCAGGCTTCGCCTGCGCATCTAGCATAGGCTTAACGATAAACAAATTTATGTTGTCTTTGCTGGATACTGTGTCTAAGCACAAAACTGTAGCCGTTTTTCCTAAATACAAAAACTCACGGCTTATAACAGACGCTTCATCTGAGAATAATTGCTTTAACTTGTTTGGAGTTACCATTTTTTTAACTTCCTTACGCTATTTTATTTGCTTTGGGTAGTCCGCGCGGGTAATCTTAGCACATAAAAATTTCTTTGCGAGCGAAGTGTCGCTAGAAATTCGTTATGTTAAAATTTACTTTTTAGTGCTACTTTTTCTTGCTCTCTTCTTAGTCATTCCGTCTGGGTCCATAAAGCCTTGAACGGCGCACTTACATCTTCTGCCCGTTTTCATAGTTGTCTCAACCGCCGCGCTTGCACAAGCCTTTCCAAACTCTGCACACGCTTTGCCAATTCCTTTTCCGCTATCTAATACTTTGCTCATAATTTGTTTCTCCTTTTTTGGCTAAGTAGCCATTTGTTAATTTTAATGCATACGAATATAGTGTGAATTTATAAAAATTTTATACATTTAACCGCGCGCAAAACTTGACATTGGTTTAAAAAACTTTTACAATAGTTGTATGGAACATTATTTTACAAACGAACAAAAAAGCGCCCAGCAATTTAAGTTTGACACACAAGTTGGCGACTTTGGCTTTACTTTTTTTTCTAGCAAAGGTGTTTTTTCTAAAGACAAATTAGATGAGGGTAGCCTTTTTTTAATAGACACAATAATTAAACAAAACTTGCTTTGTAGCGCCGGTAGTCTTGCATACACTAACAATGCAAGTGGCAGGAGCAAGGCTAGCACGGCGGGTAACGCAAGCGGTGCTAGTAATACAAGCACGGCGGGCAATCTTTTGGGTGGCTTAGGCACAAAACAAAAAACCCATATTCTAGATATGGGTAGCGGTATAGGCACGCTTAGTATCGTGCTTGCTAAACATTTTCCGCATTATGTTTTTACGGGCTACGATGTAAACCAATCTGCCGTCGCGCTATCTAACAAAAACGCGAGCGCAAACAATATAAGCAACGCGCATTTTTCGTTCGTAGACTTGTCAGTTGCACAGCCAAAACAAATTTTTAATACCATAATCACAAACCCGCCAATAAGGGCAGGCAACGCCGTGCTAAACAACTTTTTCGAGTTTGCACACAAAAGCCTAAAGGGCGCGGGCGTCTGCACAACCACATCTACTAACGCTAGTGGTGATGTAAACAATAGTAACGCTAGTGGCGGTGCAAACAATAGTAATTCGGGTAGCGGTGCAAATAATAGTAATGCTGGTGGTGCTTTAAGCAACACTAATACGGGCGGCAAATTTATACTTGTGCTTCGCAAAAAGCAAGGCGGGCAAACCTACGCCAAAAAACTATCCTCACTTTTTTCTAGCGTAAACATAGTCGCAAAACAAAAAGGCTATCTAATCGTAGTCGCACAAAACCCAAAAACTTAAAAAGTCGCCCGTGGGCGACTTTTTGAAAATTGGTTAAAACCTGAACCTATCGTATCCGTGCATACACGCGCAAACTACGCAAGTGTTGCAACGATGCTCTCTGTTGCATCTGTTGTTTTCTTGTCGTGGTCTGTGCGGCTCTCTGAAACCTTCGCAGTGGTTACGCTCTCTCCTACAGTTACATCTACCGCGAGACCCACAGCATACACAAGCGATAAGTAGCAATGCTAAAAGTGGTGCAAACATATAAACCTCCAACACATCGGGGATAACTTCCCCTTACTACTAGTATATGTGCTGGCGTTTTATAGTGTTAAATGTTAAGTTTTAAATGTTTAATGGCTGCTCTCTTTAAACGCTTAACATTTGAACAGCCTGCCTTTTGCACTCGTAAACAACTTGCCAACAACCTTGCCCGCGCTAGCGGTATAACAATTTAACATTTAACATTCACCATTTAACATTTTAAACTATTCATCTTTCAGTAAGAACAAAAGCCCTAGTGTGTTTTTTCCGCAATGGGTTGTTATTGTACAGCCTGCAATTTGGTGTATAACTTCTTCAAACCCCAGCCCGTTTACTTTTTCTAGCGCTGCTGTCTCTAGCCCTTCATCAGATAGCGTATGCGTTACAAACGCACGGCGCTTGTCTATTTTGTCGCCGTACTCTGCCATAAGTTTATCTATGTATTTTAAAATAACATCAGATTGTCTGCCACGCATTTTGTCTACAGAATCCATCTTGCCGTTTTTAACCGCAATTGTCGGCTTTATTTTAAGTAGATTTGCGCCAAACCTTGCAAGCCCAGAACAACGCCCGCCCTTATGCAAAAACTCTAGCGTGTCTAAAACAAAACTTGCCTGAACACCACCCGTGCCTTGATAAGCCTTTTTTTGCATTTTGTCTGCAATAACTTTTGCGTCCGTCTCGCCGGCTGCGTAGATATCTTCTATAGCATAAAGCACCAAAAGCGCTATCCCGCTTGATAGGGACGAACTATCTATTATGTATACGTTTTCTAGTTGCTTTGCCGCCTCTACCGCGTTTTGATAAGTTAGAGAAAAGTTTTTGCCGATAACTGTGTGGATAATAGGAACATCGCCTTCTTTTTCGCGGATACCCTTAAAAAATTCTAGCATCTCTTGCGTGTTAACCGCGCTTGTTTTCGGAAGTTTTTTTGTTTTTGCAACAAAGTCGTAAATCTTTTGCGGGTCTATATCTACCCTGTCTGTAAAAACATCGTTGCCCATAGTTATTTTGTAACTTATATTATAGATATTATGCTCGTCCATTTTGCTTTGCGGAATATCGCAAGCAGAGTCAATCGAAAAAATAATTTTAGACATTTCGTGTTCTCCTTTTTTAGCACCCACGGGTGCAGTTTTTTGTATATTTATAAAATTTTGATTTCTTA
The DNA here is from genome assembly GCA_009786825.1 of Bacillota bacterium. Taxonomy (GTDB): domain Bacteria; phylum Bacillota; class Clostridia; order Christensenellales; family WQRI01; genus WQRI01. The sequence goes on along the minus strand of WQRI01000001.1, from coordinate 82,222 downwards.
ATAAGTTATGTCCCCCTACAATTAAGTAGTAGGTGCAAGCCCCCTTTTTTTGAACTTAGGGGCTAGGTGCACCCCGCAAGCCCTGAACTTAGGGGCTAGGTGCAAGTAAGACAAGGAAAGCAGCGGATTGACGCCGTGCCGCGTACTTAGCGTACGCAAACAAGTCAACCGCAAGGCTTGACGAAGTATTACGCCGCACATAGCCCCTAAGTTCCCGCTTCTTGACCACCAAAGCCAGATAAAAGTCGCCAAAAGAAAGAGTTTTTCTCCGCTACTATCCATACCCTGCCGAAAAAGTCGCGGTTTTTTACTATTGGTAGTGAGGCTCGCGAGTCGTATGATATATCTCTGTGGTCGCCCAAAACGAAAATTTCCCCGCTACCTATTAAAAAATAGTAGCGCTCGGGCTGATGCCCGTGGTGTCTTACGTGGCGGGTTGGCTCGTCCAAATACGGCTCGTGTAAAAGCAAAATCCTAGTATCCCCCCGATATATATAAATGTGGTAAAACCACCCGCTCTCATCTTGGTCTCTTACAAATACAACTGTCTCACCCTCGAACGCGATTAGGCGCTTAACCCAAAACACGTGCGAGCGCTGTGGGTCTCTTACTACCACCACATCTTGCCGCTGTGGGCTACGCTGGCGGTCTAGAAAAATTATATACCTATCGTGCAGAGTTGGCTCCATAGATGGACCGGCAACTACAACTTGAAAAAAGAAAGCAGACCTTATAACCCCCAAAAGCACCAAAATAGCAGCAAGCAATATAACAAACTGCACCGTAGCAATCCACCGCGCCTCTCTCTCACCCCTTTTGTAATCTGCATATTTTCGACTCATTTGTTTAATTTTAAATGGTAAATTTTAAATGTTAAATGGTTAAACTCATTATTTCATTTGGTGTTGAACGGTTTGCAGTTTGCGCCTTTTAATAGTCTGCATATAAACTTTGCCCGCGCTAGCGGTGAAAGCATTTAACATTTAAAATTTAGCATTCAACATTGCTAGCGGTGAAACCTTTTAACATTTAACATTCACCATTTAACATTTTAAAGCGCTATTAAACTGCTTATTGCAAACGCTTCTTCGTTTTGGTTTTCTACAAAAAATTCTATCAGCGTTATTTCTTCAAACGTTTTTAGGTATTGCCCTTTTGTGTTATCTTGGTTTTTCTTTTTGAAGTGTGTTGGGCTTAGCACTATTTTTTGCCACACGCCCTTTTTTGTGTTGTAATAGGCTTCGTAGCCTTCTAAAGCGCAACCTGCCACTTGCCCTACTTGCGTAGGCACATATACGCACACTTTAAGCTCTTGCGCCTCTTTCGTAAAAATGTTAAGCCCTAGTATTGTATCTTGCTTTTTTTTAACCTGCCCAACTTTAAGCGTGGCTATAAAGTTTGCTTTAGATGATATTGCCGCTATGCCATCTATCTCGCCAGTTACAAGCGTTAGTGCTTCTTTTTTTGGAAAGGCTTCTCGCGCCGCCCTTGTTAGCACGCTTACATCAAAAAACTGATTTTTGCTAGATATGATAAGGGCGTCGTTTACGCGCCGATTAAGCGTGCCAAAGTCTTTAAGGTTTCTAACAATCAGGTTGGTCGAAAATGTGAAGCCACTTTTGTAAGTTACATTTGCAAACGTAAATATTTTTTTGCTCTCGCTGTAGGGCGTGATTTTTCCGCTGAACGTGGCTTTAAACTCGCCCGATACATTGTCTATTTTTATCATCTCTACACAGTCGAAAAACCTTGTTAGTGGGTCGTAACTGTCGAACGAATAGTATAGCCTTATGTAGTCTATTTTGTTTGGTTGGTCTGTAAAAAGGTTTGCTAAAAGTTCGCCACTTTCGTTTACGCTTAGGGCAATTTCTGGCTCTTCATCGAAGCGTTGGTCTGTGAAGCATTGTTCTAGCCACAACTTTAGCGTGTTGAATTGTCTGTAGCCTAGTATGTTTTTTGAGTGTGGCGTTAGCGCTATTCGGCTTTCTCTGCGCTGGTTTATTCTGTCTGCTGTGTCGTAGGCTCTGTCCATATTACAGTCTCTAGACATTGTTCCACTGGCTATTAAAAAGGGTACATCTATAAACTGAGCGTAAGATTGTCGCGACACGCCGGCCGATAGGCGCGCTTGGTCGAATGGGAACTCACCCTGACCCGCATCGTATTCTTTAAACTTAAATATGTTTGCAAACTCAGACCACCCGCAACCATCTATAGATACAGCGCCGCAAATGCGCTTGTCTACAGCCGCTAGGTGATAGGTTTGGTATGTGCCAGCACCTATGCCAACAATTGCGATTTTAGTAGAATTTATTATGCTAGAGAACATTGTTGTAGCAACCTTAATTGCTTGCATTGTTATTGTAGACCAAATGTAGTATGGCGTTTGTTTTGCATCTGCGCCCTCTTTTGCGCTCCACCTGTTGCCATCTTCTTTTGCGAAGTTTATCTCGCTTGGATATATTGTTCCGCGCCCGCCCGTCTCGTCCGTTCCGCTATAGTCTACCGCTATGCTTGCATAGCCTAGGCTGTTAAAAAAGGTGAGTGCTTCTTCATTTTTGTGCGACTTTGCATAGTCGTGACAAAACACAACAAGCGGTACGCTTTCTTGCGTGTTAAGCGGGTGAGAGAATGTGGCGTATACGCGTGGCACGCCAAACTCTGTTCGCTCGCCGTTAAAAAATATGTTGTAGTATTTGTTTGTGCCTTTTATATACTCTTTAACTATAACAGCCTCCGGCTCGTTTGTGCCGGTTAGATAATCTGTGTACAAGTTTTGTGGGGTGTATAGTTTCATTTTTTTAATTTTTAATGGTAAATTTTAAATGTTAAATGGCTAAACTCATAAATGCAAAAACTTTTGAATAGTTGTAATTAGGAATTCTTTACAATTTGCAAAACATAACCTTGCCCGCGCTAGCGGTGTAACAATTTAACATTTAAAATTTAAAATTAAACATTTAACGTAGTGCTTATGGTTTTCATAAATTGTGCGGCTTGAAAGTCGTTTATGCCTAGCGGGTTGTAACTTAAGGTTAGGTTAACTGATGGGTACGGCACAGTAGAGCCGCCCTCTACTTTTATTTTTACGCCCACAGCCCCAACGCCTAGTGCCGCAACATTGTTGCCCGCGATGTCTGGCTTAAAACTTTCTATGCCGTAGTCTGATAGGGAGACCACAGTAAATGTCGGCGGGGTTTGGCTTAGACTCTCGCCCACTTCGTAAAGCATTTTTATTGCTGATAACTCGCTTGCAATTTGCTCTACGTTTTTGTCGCGACAGTCTGGTATAACAATTGTTTTAGAGTTGCCGTTAACTTGTATTGTATAGCCTAAGTTGATGTCTGGTTGGTGCTTTGTGTGTGCGCCTTCTAGGCTTGCGTTAAATTGCGGGTGGGTATCTAGCGCGCGTGAGACAACGCTTAGCACAACGTTATCAAGCGTTATGCCTTGCTCTTTTTTGTCTTCTAGCCACTCTATCAGTTTAGACACATCTACAGTAACCTGCATTGTTTTATGCTCTATTTTGTTTAGGGCTTCTAGGTTTAGGTCGTCGCGCTTTAACACAAGTGTCTCGGCTTCGTTCTCTGATGTGTCGGTGTCTGTAGTTGGGTCTTGGCTTGTAGTGTCGTCGTCGCTTATATCTGTGTCCACATAGTCTGCTAAGGTATCTGCATCTTGCTCGCCTATTTCATTCTCTGTCCTATCATCTGTAGGCTGGTCTTGCGCGCTATGCTCTACCGCTTGCTCGTTTGCCAAACTTGCTAGCCTTGCTAGTTCATCTAGGTGCTGTCTCTCTTGCTGTTTTTGGCGCTCTAACTCTTTTGTGCGCTCTCTTTCTGCTTCTAGTTGGCGCTCTAACTCATTCTTTTCTTGCTCTAGTTTTTCTCTCTCTTGCCTTTCTTTTTCTTGGCGCAGGGCGTCTATCCTGTCTCTTTCTTGGCTTTCTTTTTCTAGCCTTTCTTGCTCACGCCTCTCATACTCTAGGCGCATTGCCAACTTTTCTGCCTCTATCGCTTCTAACTCTTTCTTTAATTTTTCTTTTTCTTGCCTCTCTTGCTCTTGTCTTTCTGCTTCCGCCTTTTCTTTTTCTAACCTTTCTTGCTCGTTTTTTTCTTGCTCTAATCTCTCTTTTTCTTTTTTATCGCGCTCTATTCTCTCTCTTTCTGCCTTTTCTTTTTCTAGCCTCTCTGCTTCTAATTTTTCGGCTTGCTCTTTTTCCTCTCTCTCTTGCTCTGCCCTCTGGTGCCTTTCTTTTTCTAGTTGCTCTTGCTCTCTTTTTGCTATTTCCTCTGCTTTTTTGTAGGCTTCTTCTTTCTCTTTTTGCAGTTGCTCTAGTTGCTGTTTTAGCCTTTCAATCTCGCTTGCTTGCTCTGCCCCTTCATTTTCTTTGCCTTCTAAGCCCTTAAAACCACCCTTAGCAGCCACGCGCTGAACATCAGCAAAAAGGTCGCCACTATCTGTTGTGCTTTCTCTAGCACTCTCTTGTGGCTCTGCCACTTGCTCTTTTTCTATTGTTTGTGTCTCAGTTTCTGTTGCAACTTCTTGTTCTTTTTCTGCATCTTGTACTTCAGTTTGGGCTTCTATTTCATTCTCATTTTCTATAATTTGTGCTTCCGTTTCCGTTTGCGTTTCACTCTCTACTTCTGCAACTTGTGCTTGTTTCTCGGCTACAATATCTTGCTCTGTTTCTATTGCTTGGGCTTCATTATCTACATCTTGTGCTTCGTTAATTTCTTGCTCAGCAGACTGCTCGCTTGCTATTTCACTCTCATCTAGTTTTTTAAAGCCACCCTTTGCCGCCACTCGCTGAACATCAGCAAAAAGTTCACTAGCAACATCTATCTCTACGCTCTCTGCCGTTGTAGACACCCCGCTTATAATTTGCTTAACGCTTGCTTCCTTTGTCTCACTAGCACTCTTAATCTCACTAGCCACGTTTGCTTCGTTAATCTCGCTAGCAACATTTGTATCAGCCTTGGTCTCACTTGCTTTACTAGTCGCCTTACTTGCCCCCTTGGTTTCTACCTTAGTTGCTACCTTTGCTGTCTCTTTAGTTACCCCCTTAGTTGCCTTTACAGCCTTAGCAGCCTTTGCTGCTTCTTTCTTTTCTTTGTCTGCTTCTTTCTTTGCCTTTTCTAATTCTTTTCTTGCGGCCGCTGCACTTAGTGCGCCACGCTTGCCTTTTTGTCTTTCTTTAAGCGCTATTTCTGCCGCCTCTATTTCTTTTCTTACTTTTTCTGCAGCCTTTTTTTGCTTTTCTGCTTCTTTTGCTAGGCGCTGTTTTTCTTTTTTCTCTGCTTCTTTTAGGGCGTCTCTTTCTGCTTTGCTCATACTTGCAAGCCTTGCTTTTTCTTGCTCTTTTTCTGCTGTCTTTTTTGCTTGCTCTTCTGCCTTTCTGCCCGTTTTTAAATATGCAACAACATCTTGCTCTGTAATTTTTTTGCCCTTGCCCGTTGGCTTTATAAGCCCCGCATCTATTCCGTGAGAGGCAGCCAAAAACTTAGCACGCTGGCTTTCAAATACTGCCTTGCTTGCCTTTGCTTCTTTACTATCACTCTCTGCCGTAGGTCTTACCTTACCTTTGGTTTTATTTATATCGTACTGTGCCATACGCACCCCCTGCCATCTAATAAATATTTACTTTTACTGCCGTGCCGAACCTATTATACTATATTTTTAATTGTAAGTCAAGTTTTGGAATACTTAATTATTTTCCACCTTAATTTTTTTACCCAAAAAACTATAGCGCTATGTGCCATTTGAATATTTTTATAAGCCTTACCCTTTTTGGTTTTTCTTTGTTTGGCTTTAAGTGTAAAATTTTCATTCCATCTTTTTGAAGCCTATAAAGCACAAGTTTTATATCCCTTTGAAGTTTTCGTGTTTTAACAACTATTGTGTCTATACCCTGCTGTTTAAAAAAAGCGGCGCTTGGATAATCTTGCGGTAGCGTATCGTAAGAGTTATCAAATATTTTTATGCTACGCTTTTTGTTTAGGCGGTTACTATCTAGCATAAAAACTGGTGTGGGTATTTCTGTTTGCGTGGGTGCTTCCCCAACCAAAGCGCTTGTGTTCTCTGCGGGCGCTTCTACCCTATTTAAGTTATCCCTTTTCAATAACTCTGTGGCTTGCAACAAAAGGCTTTCTACAATCTCGTTGTTGGTTGTAGCCTTTGCGCCCTTTGGCTGTTTTGTGCCAGAAAACGACGGAATTGCTCTGAAGCCCCCCTTAATATCACTATTAATATCTACATTATCCCCACTACCATTTTTGTATAGTGCGTAAAGCGCCATACCCATACCAAAACTGTCTTGCGCGCACTCGTCTATTATAATAGCCACATTACTAGGGGTAACATTTTTTTTAGCCACACCTTTTGGGACAACTTTTATCGGGGCAACACTTCTTTTAGCAACAATTCTCTCAGCCCATTTAGTGCAATGCTCTGTATCTAAACTAACGGCATATTCTGCGCTTTGCTTTATGTTAACAAACGGCACGGGCAAAACCCACGGACTCCATACGCAACCCTTGGGTGTCCACAACTTAAAAATCTCTTTATCGCTACTCTCTCTATTTTTGCTTACGCTCTCACTCTCTTTTTGCTTTGCTGTCGTAGCCCCAAACTCTACCCTACCCGATTCTTTTGAAGGGGGGTGTGGGGGGAAACTTTTACAATCTGGTAAAAGTTCCCCCCCACCTTGCCCACCTTGCTCTCCTTGCCCACCTTGCTCACTCTCACGCTCTACCAAAATCGGAACTTCAATACTACTGCTGCCGATAAGCGCGGTGGGCGATATTCTAGAATACATTCCCGCAAGTTTGCCCTCTACAATATACGTGCCGATACACACGTGATACTCTGCCCCGCACTCAGACCTAACGGGCTTACTTATAAACCGCTTTTGCTTTATGTAGTGTTTTGGTCTTAACAGCGCCTCTCTCACAATCTGGTTATAGTCTTTTGGTTTTAGCGCCTCTTTAATGGATATATTCTCGCCCGTTCTGCCAAACGCAATTTTATATATGTAATCTTTTTTATTGTCTACCCTACCGCGCGCTTTAACTGTATGCGGAAGCAGTTTTTTCCACCACTCTAGGTTTACGCCCCGCCTTATAAGTTCGTCAAAAATAAGTGCTACACGCTTTGTCTGAAAAAATACGGCTACCGGGTGATTACAACTTGGCGTGCTAGTATCAAAATAGCCCGCCCACATTTTTGGCAGTTTAAGCATCCATTCTAGCGGTATAAACCGAAAAAACGCGTCCACACGCCCTTCATTGCCATCTAGTATACTATATGCTTGCCTTTCTTTAAATACGATATGGTCTGCCGCACAATACAGCGCGTGCCTATCACTTTGCTCTAGCATATCGCCTATAAGTTGCATAGGTTGTCTGTCGTCGCTAAAGCACGTGCAATGGTTTATAGCAATTGTGTCCCCGCTATTAGTCTTTTCTAAAAAACTATCCACAAGCACCCTTGCAAAATTTTTGGGTTTTGCAAACACCCCGCCCAGCACTTCGTTAACTAAATCTGGCAGAATGCTAGCCTCTGCAAAGCCGCCCGGCACATCAGAGTTAACTTCACTTATAGCCCACCTTTTAGATGGACATTGTGTTTGGGTGTTTGTCTTGCCCGTTGCGTTTGTAATTTCTGACCCATTAACTACCGCACCCGTTGCGCCAGTTTTTACATTTTCGTTTTCTACACCACTCTCTATCGGGTGAAAGTCAAATCTCATTAGCCTTATATGGCTCTCTTTGGTGTAAGCCTGTTTAGACTTATTTATATGCTTTCTGATTTTTCGTGGCAGTTTAAGTTTTTTTATAAGCCCATCATCTTTTAATATCACATTTTCTGCCGCCACAGTCTCGTTATATAACTCTTGCGTTAGTCTCTCTAATTCTTTAACCTCACTCTCTTTCAGCACCAAAACAAAATTACCCACAGTATTTCTGTCTATATACTGTGGGTCCCACTTGTATGCTTTAAAAATCACATCAAGTCTATACTCATCGTACTTTTCATTAGGTATTTTTATCAGTTTCATATCTTTACGTGACCGGCTTTTAAATAAAGCCCGCCAAAAAAACACCCCGCAGAATTTATTTTTTCTGTCGACCAATTCCATATAGTTTAAGCGTTTTAGTCTAAGTAAAAATCATACTCTAGCATCTCTTCTTTCAAAACCGCTAGTGTTCTATTAAGTTCGTTTCTTGTAATCATAAGCCCTTCATCTACGCCCATTCCCGGTTTAGACATTATTAGGTGTGGTGCTGTTGCTATTGCTATATGAACACACACTCTAGCAGATTGGTCTGTTTCGTTACACGTGCCACCCAGATACGCTTCCACACCCTTTTCTTTACAGTATAACACCGCCTTTATCGAATTCGATATGCTTCCCAAATCCGGCGTTTTTATCTGTATCATATGTGCCGCTTTTTTATCCGCAAACTCTTTAATATCCTCTAGCGTATTACACCACTCGTCCGCAACAATTTTCACCTTTTTATTCTTATCTAATATTTTTACTAGTCCACTCAATTTTTCTAGTGTGCTTTCCCTATCCCCCGTATCTATCGGTCCTTCTACATACAGTTTATGCGGTTGTGCAATGTCCGCTAATTTTTCTAAATATTTTGCCACCTTTTTAATATCGTTATCAAAAATCTGACCAACTGTGCCGTAAACATCTATATGAAACGTTGGCATATAATTTTTGTCATTAAGTATTTTAACTCTTTCTCTAAGCCAGCCCACATACTCTTCCAATTTCTCACCCTTCTTACCTATCTTATCTACCGTATTAAAAAGTGCGTGCGGAAGTGTATCCACGCGTTTTATAAGCATCTTATCCGTATTTAAATATCTATTATCGCCGCTTTGTGCCAATATCTTAGGTGGGTTATCTAAATCTATCTCCAAATCATATTCATTCGCAACAACTTGTGCCATCTGATTATGTTGCGTAAGTGCAACCGCTTTCAATAGTGCTTGCGAAAACCCATAAGTTATTGCCTTGTGTAATCTTTTACCACCTACTCTAATGTTATCCAGCAATTTTGCTAGTCTTTTAAAGCTGTCTACTTTCTCACCCACTAGTTTTGGTGTCACATACTTTTTTATCTCGTCAATATACTTATCCGCTCTAAAAAGGTCATCCCTGCCGCCTGCGCCCGAATATTGTACCGCACAGCAGTCCCCAATAGCAACTGCCCCGCTCTCCATTATAAGCATAACACTAACGCATTCCCCCGGTTGTCTAACCTTAGAAAAGCCTTTAGTAACAGCTTCACCAATATAAAATTCTCCATCTGCCTTAGCAGATGTCTTAACAGCTTTTTGGTCGTCAAAAAAATATCCCGAGACGCCCTTAACACAAATTATATTTTTAATTCTCATAGTATTTGTAATTGTTTTTTGGGGGAAGGTTTGTTTGTTGGGGGAAAACTTTTGAAAAAGTTTTCCCCCAGACCCCCTTTCAAAACTTTTTGAGTTGTGGGGTGTTGTTTGTTTTAAAATTTGATTTGTGGTTTTTGAAATTTGGTGTTGTGGATAAGTGCGAGTAACCCCAAGGAAGAAAAACTTTGTCCACAAAGTTATTAACATTTGGTTTTTTAAGTATTATACCAAAAACTGTGCAAAAATGCTACTTTTTGATTAAAAATTGTTTGTTTACTAGCTATTTTTTTGTTTTTTATTTTAATACACAATTAATTTTATTAACCTAATATTATATTGCAAAAGTTATCCACATATCCACACTGCCTACTATTACTAATACTATCTATTAACTAACTAATAACTACTTCTTTTTGTTGTAAGGTAATATATTTTGATTTGTTTATTTAAAGTTTTGTATTTTTTAATTGATTAAAGTCAACACAAAAAAAATTTAAAAATACCACAAAAATACTTGTCTTTTATTTATAAATGTGCTATAATAGATATGTACAAAAACAAACACAAACTTAACAAAAAAAATTGACTATAGCATTTACTAAAGCATTTAAATTTAAAAAAGTACTATAAAATAAGGTGGTTCAAATGGCAGAAATTTCTAAGTCTAAATTAAACCCAGTTATCAGAAAAATAGCAACCCTTCGCGATGATAGGGGTTGGAATAACAATCGTCTAGCGGTAGAGTCTGGCTTAGCGCCGGCTACTGTTTTAAATTGGTTTGCGCGTAACGTAGTGCCAAAAATCAACGCACTAGAAAACCTTTGCAAAGCATTTGGCGTGTCAATGCAAACATTTTTCGAAGAAGACGAAGATGTTACGGTTTTAACAGACATACAAAAAAGAGCGCTTAAAGAGTTCGACCGCTTAACACAAGCAGAAAAAGAACGCTTTATAGCATTTGTACAAGAACTGAACAAAAGCAGACGCGACTATTAAAAACCCCCACCCAGTTAAGCAAAACAATAAATTAAATAAAAAACAAAAAGTGGCTACGTTACGCAAGCCACTTTTCTCTTTTAACAAACCATTTTATTTTTATACTCTAGCGGGCTTATTGACAGGCTAAAAAGTTTTATGCAAGAGTTTTTTTAATTAAGTTTGTATTCGGGTAGATGTACCTTTGGTGTCTGAAGGGATTGAATACATATAATTTTCGAATTTTTTTTTATCGCGAAGCGGGTGTAACTCCTGTGTACGAAACTATATGCAAAAGAATTTCCTTGCGAAGCGAAGCGTAGCCGAAATTCGTTGCATATAGTTTTGTAAGGGCAACCGAGAGAAAATTATGTGCATTCAATCCATCAAACCTACTGAATACAACCAAAAAACTTTGCATAATTTTTTACACGTTAATGTCCGCCGCCTCCGCCACCGCCACCGCGTCCTGCACCGCCGAAGCCGCCACCAAAGCCACCACCGCCTGCTCTGCCTGCGCTTGCAAAAGAGCGATTTGTAGAGCGTATAAATATGCCCGTCATTAAGAATGGGTGCCCCATTATCCTACTGTTTTGGAATTGTGGCACGTTCGGGAATTTATGGCGTATAGACTTTATAACTTTATCGGCTATGTTGAATGCTGTTGCGTAAACTAAAAACTCTTCCCACAAGTGTACGTGTTCTACGCTATGCTCGTTCATCATAGTCTCATCGTTTAAGAAGTTGTAAAGCCCTTCCCATTTAGATTGCTCTTCTGCCCCTTGTTGTGTTAGAAGCAGTAAGCGGTTAGATAAAAATCTCATAAAAAAGCCTGCGCCAATAAGCCCCGCGCCCAGCACGAAAAACGCACCAAAAGCAAAGTCTAGTCTGCTCATCTGAACAAACGGGTTAGCCGCAAGTGCAATTACACCGATTATAGAAAACGCTGTAAAGCCCGCCGCAAACTGCCACTTTAACTTTTTAAAGTTTTCTACCCTAAATAAGCCGAACGACACACCCTTACGCTTTGGAAGTTGTTTTAGCCACCTATAGAAGTTTGTTGTGTGGGACGCGTCAGTTGAAATAGAGCGCTGGAACTGCTCCATAGTAATTGTTCCGCTTGGTGCGTAGCGCCTTATCAAGTTGAAGTAACCCTCTTCTGACGCGTGCATTTTTGGCAAGGACGGGTCTATTTGCCCTTCCGAGTTAAATATGTTTTCTATTATGATGTGCGTGTTGTTCAGCGCCCAGTCGCGCGTTTCTGTTATGCGCTCTATCCGTATATAGCCTTTTTTAACAAGCCCCATAAGTATTGCGGCGTATTTACCGCGCGCGTCGTAGCCTTGTCTGCGCCTTGCAAACGCGAGCGTGGCTGCAAGCGTTACATCGCGGTCTTCTGGTATTTCTCTAAAACTTGTAAATGGCATAACGGGGGTTGGTATGTTATTGCGCTTTTTCTTAGACTGAAACACGCGCCAGATTATAAACCAAATAAGCGCAACAATTATAATCACGCCAACAAGCACGGCAATTTTTATCCAGAAAAATAATCGTGGCAAGCGGTTATAGCGCGCCCACTCATCTAGTATGTGGCTGTGCATTGCTTGCTGTAGGTGTTGCGTGTTGCCGCCCGCTACTTGCTGACCAAAGCGGTCTATAATGGTTGTGTTGCCGTCAGGGGCTAGTAAATGGGCGTTTTGCGTATCGCTTGCATAGCCCACAAGCGCAAAGCCTATATAGCGGTTGTATTGCCTGAAGCGCAAATCGCGCCCGCTAAGGTTTAAGCGGAACGTTGTGTAGTTGGCATCTGTCGTTTTAGTAAATGGCGGGTTGTGGTTTGTTGTGCCGGCTGTAAAAAAGTTGTAGTTTGTTGGCATTTGCGCGTTTGGTATGTGCAGGCGCGCATCTACGCTTTCTAAAAAGCGCGATGTTGGTCCGCTCCACAAGTATACGTAAAGTTCTGCACAGTCTTGCCACAGCGTTACCGCGTTTGTCATTCTGTAAGTAATCTCAAACTCGTACTTGCCTCTATAAAGCCCATCTACGTATATAAACAAGCATTGCCACGCGTAGCCACCTTGCTCGTTTCGCCCGCCGTCGTGATACCAGCGGTTAGGTCCAAGCCCGGGTGTGCTTAAGTCTTGCGCTGCGGTTGTTCTAACAACAAAGTCTGTGTTAAAACCATTTCCGCCGTAGTTAAACCACCCCCACGGATAGCCATAGTTTACCCAGCGCGGCGTTCCGTAAAGGCGCTCTGCCCTACCTAACTCGAATGTGAAAGGCATTCCATCTCTTTCGTGAATGGCATCGCCATAGTATCCGTTTACGCTAATGCGCCTAACAGAGTAAACTTCAAACTCTGATAGTACTGCAAAACTGCCGTTAGGAAGCCATACTTCCGCCTCGTGCATTTCTCTGTATAAGTAAAAGAAGTTTGTCCCGCCAACAGTATTTGGGTTGTCAGCGCGCGCGTGAACGTCCCACACGAGACGCTCTGTAATAAGTAGGCTGCCGTCGCTATCCAGCGTAGCCTCCCACTTTTGTGAAATTACACGTGCATAAGACGGGCTTATAACAAGTGTAACAATAGCAAAGATGATGCCGGGCGCTAAAACCATAAAAGCCACAACACCAAAAATAATAAACTTAACCCTGTTAGACATAAAATAGTTTCTCCTATTATGTAGAGTTGCTTTAGCACACGTAACGCTTGCAACTCTAGTGTTTATAAAACCATTTTACAGTATTTAAATCGATTTGTCAACCAAATTTCAACCAAAGAAAAAATGCCGTCAAAAAACGACGACATTTGCGTTGTGGTGGAGATGAGCGGAAGTCGATTTGCCCAAAGGGCAAACTCCCGAAGGGAGTACCTGAAATTGTTAATCCGCTCAGCGAAACAAAAAAGCAAAGTAAGGCATAGGAAGTTTTTTATGCAGTAGTTGCCAAAAGCAACTACAAGTAAAAACGAACTAAGCCGAACTTTGCGCTATGGTGGAGATGAGCGGAGTCGAACCGCTGACCTCCTGCTTGCAAGGCAGGCGCTCTAGCCAACTGAGCTACACCCCCACAGCAAAAAGTTTAAAAGGTTGTCAGGCGCTAAGCGAGTTTTTAAAGTCTCAGCTCTCAACCTAGCATTACAAGTATTGTTGTAAAATACCTAAGCAAAGGCTTCACGTAAGCAAAGGCTTTGTGCCTATTACGAAATGGTGGGTGCAAGTGGACTCGAACCACCGACCCCCACCTTATCAGGGTGGTGCTCTAACCGACTGAGCTATGCACCCGTGTCCCAACCATTTTTGTTACAGAAAATTTGGCGCGCCCAAACTTTGCTTTTCAAACTGTAACTTTATAATTATATAACACGAAGCCCAAGAAGTCAAGTATTTTGGTGCAATTTGCAATAGTTATTGTGATAACTATTGCAAATGTTGAATGCTAAATTTTAAATGTTAAATGGTTAAACTCATTATTTCATTTGGTGTTGAACGGTTTGTAGTTGCGCCTTTTAATAACTTGCAGATAAACTTTGCCCGCGCTAGCGGTGCAGCCATTTAACATTTAAAATTTAACATTTAAAATCAAACATTGTTTCACGTGAAACAAAAAAAGCCCTTTCGGGCTTCTTTGCGAGTTGGCGCGAGCAGGCTTTGAGTTAGTGCGAGCAGACCTACTTACCAGTCATAAACTGCTCTATTCTCTCAAGGTCGTCTGTGCTGTAGTATTCAATTATTATTTTGCCTTTATTTTCTGTGCCTAGCGCATAGACTTTTGTTGAGAGCGTGCGCTTTAGGTTGTTTACAAGGTTTGCAAGTTCTTTAGACTTTGGTGGTTTTAGCGTGTCCTTTGTTTTTGGCTTCGGCTCTAGATAATTTTTAACCGCTTGCTCTAGCGCGCGCACAGACCACTCGCCCTCTATTGCCTTTTTTGCAAGGCGCACTTGCGCTTGGCTGTCAGAAATAGATGCAAGGCTTCTTGCGTGACCAGCCGACAAAGTGCCGTCTCTAACCGACTGCATTACAAACTTGGGCAAACCCAAAAGCCTAAGCAAGTTTGCGACTGCCGGGCGCGATTTGCCTATTCTTTTTGCGATTGTCTCTTGTGTTAGGCTAAACTCTTGCATTAGCGACTGTATTGCAAGGGCTGAATCTATAGCGTTAAGGTCTTCGCGCTGTAGGTTTTCTATAAGCGCAACTTCCTTTGCGCTTTGAGCCTCTAGGTTTTGCACAATTACAGGGATATAGTCTAGTTCTGTTAATTGCGCAGCCCTAAAGCGTCGCTCACCCGCTATAATCTCAAAGCCCGCGCCTTTCTTTTGCACTAAAATGGGTTGGATAACGCCGTGAGTTTTTATAGATGATGCTAACTCTTCCAGCCTCTCATCATTAAAGGTTTTGCGTGGCTGATTTTTGTTTGCGCGTATTAAACTTAGCGATATTTGCTGTACCCCGCTTGTATTATTAGTGCCACCAGCCAATGTTTCACGTGAAACATTTTGGTGTGCCGATGCTAAGGGTGTAGTACCACTTGCGGTGTTTGAGTGGCTAGCCAAATTATTTGCGCCTGCCCCCGTACCTGCCTTAGACTTAGCCTTATTATTGCCCCCGGACTTAGTTTGAGATACCCCAGTTATAGTAGCAAGCGTGTCACTTGATAGGTCGTCTCTCGCCTGCTCTAGTTGTGTTTCGTATTCTTCTTGTGTGTTGGCAAAAAGGCTACCTAGCCCCCTGCCCAATCCTCTGTTTTTACTCATAAATTTATTGTAGCACAAAACAGGTACAAAAGCAACTAAAAACCAAAAATTTTGCAAACCCACGCTGATAGTTATCATAATAACTATTGGCAGCCGTAGCGGTGGGATTTTTAAACAAGCGCGCTACCAAGCACCCAACCAACCAAGCACCCAACCGACCAAACACAAAAACGCTTGCCCCTTTTTAGCCACCTACACCTTTACCCCCATACCCCTACTTGCCTTATTGCCTTAAAAACGCTTTACAAGTTGTGCGGTTTTTGTTATAATTGTAGGGCAATGGAAAATCGTGGTGTTACAATAGCGCACTCGGCTTACGATGTGCTTTGGCTGTTTACTTTTACAATCGTTTTTCTTGTAATAACGCTTGCGTGTTACAAGGGCTTTTCTAATAAAAAAGGGCGAATGCGCAACCTGCCATTTTTGATTATCACAATTTTTATGATAATTTTTGAGATTATCAAAATCAGCAGACTACTTATAATTTACGGCTCAGACTTTAACTTGCGCCACCTGCCCTTTCATATATCAAGTTACGCAATGCTTACATTTGCGCTAGCCACATTTGCAAAGCCTGATAGCCGCGTATCGCAAATTGGCTTTGCCTCTTCTTTAAGTATTCAGTTTGTTGCGGGGCTTGCGCTTTATGTTGCGCCCGTTGCAATTGTTGCCGATTCGTTCACGTACATATTCACCGCGCAAGGCTCTTTTTACAACCACCACACCACAATCTATCACCTTATAAAAGTGCTGTTTTTTATGCTAGCAATTGCGCTTAAGCCGTACGCGCCAAACAACAGAGACATAAAGTGGGTGTTTATAATTTACGCTTCCCTACTGCTTATATCGGCAGTAATGGCTCATTTGCTTAATGCAGACTTTGCAAGGTTTTTAGACTTCCCGCTTAACTTGCCATTTATACACGATGTACACCCATTTGCTAAAACGGCAATACTATACTTTGTGTTTATGCTTGTGCCGGTTTTAGGTGTGCTGGTTATGATTGTGCTACCGCAAAAATTAAGGGCGCGGTCAGATGCTAAGGTTAATGCTTAAAGCGCTAGGCTAGTTTAAATTACAAATTACAATGTACAAATCACAAATGTTGCAAAAAGACTAAAAATAACAAAAAAATTAAATAGAGCGTAAAGCATTCGTTTACGTACACGAAAAACAGAGAAAAAAATGGAAAAAATCACAACAAGGTTTGCGCCCTCACCAACGGGCTATTTGCATATTGGGCATTTAAGAACAGCCCTTTATGGCTCTTTATTTGCTCAGCAAAACGGTGGGGTGTTTATATTACGGATAGAAGACACAGACCAAACTAGAGAAGTTGAAGGGGCGACTGAAGCCATTGTTAAGGCATTAGGGGACGCGGGCATATTATACCACGAAGGCTTGTTTTTGTCGAGCGGCAAACTTGTAGAAAAAGGCAAGCGCGGACCATACGTGCAAAGCAAACGCACGCACATATATAAAGAGTACGCCCACAAATTAGTAGAGCTTGGCGGGGCTTATTTTTGCTTTTGCACCAAAGACAGAATAGAAGCACTTAAAAAATCAGACCCCTTTGCAAAGTACGACAAGCATTGTTTAGGGCTAGACATCTCGGGCGCTAAGGACAAAGTTAGTACGGGCGAGCCGTATGTTATAAGGCAAAATGTTGTGCAAGATGGCATAGCCTCAGAGTACGACGATTTGCTATTTGGCAAGGTGTCTGTGCCAAAGCACGAGATTGAAGATGGGGTTATGCTTAAGGCAGATGGCTTCCCCACATACAATTTTGCTAACGTGGTAGACGACCACCTAATGAGCGTAACGCACGTTATTCGGGGCGTTGAGTACTTAAGTTCTACACCAAAATTTAACTTGCTATACGATGCGTTTAAGTGGAAGCGACCAACGTATATACACCTGCAGCCCATAATGAAAGACGAGCGCAAGAAGTTATCTAAGAGAGACGGCGCAGCCACATTTGAAGACTTTATAGCGGCGGGCTATTTAAAGGACGCGATTATAAACTACGTAGCGCTACTTGGCTGGTCGCCAAAAGACAATAAAGAGAAACTAAGTTTTGCCGAGTTGCAAGCGCTGTTTAGTTTAAAAGGGCTTTCTAAGTCGCCATCAATTTTTGATGCAGACAAACTTAAATGGCTAAATTCGCTTTATATAAAAGAGTTGAGTGAGAGTGACTTTTTAAAAATTGCACAACCATTTTTAGAAAAATCTAAGCCTTACGCTAAACTAAGCAAAGGGGTTTACAACAAAAAAGCGCTACCCGCAATACTACAAAAAAGGCTGGATACCCTTGCGGATATTCCAACCTTAATAAATTTTATAGAAGAGTTTGGCGCGTTTGATACAAACCTTTTTAAAAACGAAAAGATGAAAACTACGCCTGGTATTGCAAAAGACATTATACAAAAAGCGCTACCACTACTTAGCAAAACAGATGCTAAAGGCTTTACGGCGCAAAACTTAGGCGAGGCATTAAAACCACTTACAAGTGCGAATAAAGGCTCAAAAATGGACATAAAGGGGGGCGCAGAAGTCGAAGCACAAGGCGTAGTGTACAAGGCGGGGCAAGTATATTCGACTCTTAGGCTAGCCCTATCAAGCAAAGAAGCATCAGCCGGCGGAGCGCTAGAGTTAGCAGAAGTTTTAGGCAAAGATGAAAGCCTTAAAAGGCTAGAGTTCACCTTGGGTCTGTTGACTTAACTTTTTAGGTGGTTGCTTAGGCTTCTTTTTTCGCGCAGAAATTTTAGTAACTAACCGCCCTAAAACACCGCCAAGCGTTACGTGCTGAGCCACAAGCCCGGTCGCTAGCCCCAAAAACAAATACCACCGCGGTTGCCCGAGTGAGACAAAATAAATTGAAAAAACAACCACACCCGCCAAAAATAAAAAGAAAATTAGGTCTGTAAAAATATATACAAACCTTTTTTTTGTTAGGGTGGCAACACTTGTAATAAGCACATAAATTATGCCAACTACAAAGCCAAGCCCAATACAGATTGTGAAGGGGATAAATTGAGACATAGAGAGTGTAAAGTGTAGAGTGTAAAGTGTAAAGTGTAAAGTGTTTACACCGCTAGCGCGGGCAAAATTAACCAGAACTTTTTTTGAGCCGTTCAAACGCTTTGTATTTAATGAGTTTAACCACTCTACACTTTACACTAAAAAAATTATCTAAATAATTTTTTAGCGAAATAATTTTTTTCCTAGCGACTTTTTCTCTGTCGCATCTATATACTTAAGCGCTTTTATGTTGCCCTCTATGTTAAGTAGCCCCTCTTCTTCGGCGAAGCGCTTTACGTTTAATTCGCTACCCTCAACCACCATTCGCCCGTGAGACGAGTGAAGCGTTATAGTTTTGTCGTTAAAGGTATCTACTTTTGAGATGCCCGTTAACGACATTTTTTTTCTGTTTTCTAAAGTAACGCTGTGCAGGCGCTGTTTAATTTCTCTGTTTTCCATACTCTATATGTATGTAACCACACAAAAAAATAAGCACCCAAATAAAAAATTTTTGTCAAAACAGTTGACAAATTTTTTATAATGTTCTATAATTAATAATGTTTTCGAGTTTAGTAATACTAAACTTGCGGATAAAAGACACTAAGGTTGAATTGCTTGTTGGTAGGGCTATGTGCTAGCGCACGGCAAGTTTACCTTAGTGCATAAATTTTTATAATACGCGCTTTTTTAAACAAACAGGGTGGGGTAAGGTGTATGCTTATAGGTGAGAAAATTAAGAGTTTAAGGTTGGTGGCTGGACTAACTCAAGAAGAGTTAGCGAGCCGTTTAGAGTATTCTAAGGGCTTTATATCGCAAGTTGAGAACGATATTGTTAATTTGACTGTTCCGGCGCTATCTAATATGCTAGAAGTTTTAGGAACAAACTTGAAAGACTTTTTCTCTGATGAAGTAGACAGCATTGTATTTCATAGGCGCGACCACTACATAAAAGAAGAAGAGAATTCTACAACCGCGTGGCTCGTCCCGTCCGCTCAAAAAAACCAACTAGAGCCAATACTTTTTACACTAAAAGCGGGGGCAATATCAACGCAAGATTTGCCACACGAGGGGGAAGAATTCGGCTATGTGCTTCAAGGCAAAATAAGGCTTGTAGTAGGCAAGCGAAAATATAAATTAGATGCAGGAGACAGTTTTTATTTTAAGGCAGACAAAACACACTTTCTAGAAAACTTGCTGGATACTGAGGCGAGAATATTATGGATATCAACGCCACCAAATTTTTAAGCGCTATGTACTGCGCAATACTGCGTTGAACGTTACGGTTTTCTGCGGTCACGTACACAGAGTACGCTCCCTTGAAAATCCGCCGTTCGCCGACCGAGCCGTCCGCCAAAGGCGGTAGCCTTTTGCGAAGCAAAAGCGCCAAAAGGCGAGGTGGCTTGCTTGCACCTAGCGCTTAAAAATAAAAAAAAGGGGGGGACTCAACTCTCAACTATATAAAGGAATTTATGGAAAATAATAAAGATAATTTAAAGAAAGAAATTTTAATTGAGTTTAAGGGTGTGACCAAACAGTATGGCACATCTTTAGCAGTAGAAGACTTTAGCCTGCAAGTTAAGCGGGGCGAGTTTGTTACTCTGCTTGGTCCGAGCGGGTGCGGTAAAACCACCACGCTTAGAATGCTTGCGGGCTTTGAAAATATTACAAGTGGCGAGATTTTACTTAACGGCGAGGATATTTCTAAACTGCCGCCAAACAAGCGCCCGCTTAATACAGTGTTCCAAAAGTACGCTCTTTTTCCGCATATGAATGTAGAAAACAACATCGCATTCGGGTTAAAACTAAAGCGCGTAGAGGGCATTAAAGAAAAGAAAAAGGTTGAAGTTGTGGTGTGTGAGAGTACGGGCGCAAAGCAAAAGGTTATCTCTTACGAGCCGGTGTTAGATGCAAACGGCAACACAATTCCCGTTATGCGCAAACTTCGAAAAGAAGAGATAGATGAAAAAGTGCAAAAAGCGCTTAAACTTGTAGACTTACCAGACTTTGCAAAAAGGCACATAGAAAGTTTGTCGGGCGGTCAGCAACAGCGCATAGCAATTGCTAGGGCAATTGTTAACGAGCCAGCCGTTTTACTGCTAGATGAGCCACTAGGGGCTTTAGACTTGAAACTCAGACAAGAGATGCAATTAGAACTGCGCCAAATGCATAAAGAATTGGGCATAACTTTCATATACGTAACGCACGACCAAGAAGAAGCACTTACAATGTCTGACAGAATCGTAGTTATGAATATGGGCAAGATACTGCAAGTAGGTACGCCAAAGCAAATTTACGATGAGCCAGAGAATGGCTTTGTTGCAAACTTTATTGGCGAGAGTAACATCATAAGTGGTGTTATGGAAGCCGACTATAAAGTTACGTTTGCGGGCAAAACTTTTACGTGCATAGACTATGGCTTCGACAAGAATGAAAGGGTAGATGTAGTTATAAGACCAGAGGATATAGAACTATTTGTAAACGGCGACAGTCGACCAGCAAAAGATAAGCCGGCAGGTGATAACACTCTGCAAGGACTAGTAGTAAGCAGTTTGTTTAAGGGTGTTCATTACGAGATGGAAGTAGAGGCTAACGGCGTTGGCTTTTTGGTGCAGTCTACTACGGGCTATAGCGTTGGCGAGAATGTAAACTTATACATAAAGCCCGACTACATACACATAATGGAAAAAGAAAAAGAGGCTAACGTAATTAAGGGCAAAATTATAGATGACGATGCTATTCTACTTCAGGGCGCAAAAATAAAGGTAGACCTAACAGCCCTTATAGAAAACTCGGCTTATGACGATAGCGGTTATTTAGTAAACGCGGCGGGCGAGAGAATCGCAAACGAGTTAGACCTTTACGGCAAAAATGTAGAGGTTACTATGGCGTTTGGCGATATAGAACTTAAAGATAACGAGAGTGAGGGCGACATTAAAGGCACGGTGATAACATCGTTTTATAAGGGTACGCACTATCAAGCGCGCGTAAAAGCAGATAAGGGCTACGAGTTTTTTGTAAGCACAAACTACAGTTACGATGATGGCGATAGGGTAGGCTTAGTGCTTGTGCCAAGCAAAATGGTTTTGAAGTTGGAGGAGGTAGAAAAGGTTGATTAAACGCAAACATTTTGGAATTCCGTATGCTGTGTTTATGGTGATATTTGTTTTAATGCCGATATTGCTGATTATATTCTACGCCTTTACAAATGCAGACGGAAACTTCACTTTAGAGAACGTGACAGGGCTATTCACAGAGCAGTATCGCCGCTCTGCAATACTTCGCTCTGTTGGTATGGGCATAAGCGCAACGGCCATTTGCTTACTTATAGGCTACCCCGTTGCATACATTTTAAGCAACAGAAAGTACAACAAAATAAGCGTGCTTATAATTTTGTTTTTAGTGCCGATGTGGGTACACTTTTTACTGCGCACAATTGCAACGCGAGAGTTACTTCAAAACTTTGGGCTGTTAGAGTTTTCGTACTTTGCGGTATTGTTCGGGCTTGTTTATAACTTTTTGCCGTTTATGATTTTTCCGATTTACTCTAGCCTTATGCGTATGGACTATAGTTTGCAAGAGGCGTCTTCAGATTTGGGTGCAACCAATATGCAAACTTTTACAAGGGTAATAGTGCCGATGTCTGTGCCGGGAATTATGGCGGGTACAGTTATGGTTCTAACGCCGGCAATATCTACTTTTGTAATATCAGATATACTAAGTTCTGGGCGAGTAAGGCTTTTGGGCGACTTGATATTTAACTACTTCGAGGGCAGGCAACACAATGTGGGCGCGGCGCTGTCGCTTGTATTATTTATGCTTGTGTTTGTTAGTTTACTGCTAAGCAAAGAAGAAAAAACAGGTAGGGGGGCAAGTATATAATGGATACAAAAACACGCACAACCGCTATCTCAGAGTGGTTTAAAAAAGTCTCACCTAAAAAAGTTTTAGCGCGCAGTTATCTTGCCCTTGTGCTTTTAATATTGTACGCGCCAATATTTTATATGGTCTTTTTCAGTTTTATGGACGTTAGGTTTATGGGTATGGACGGCAACTTCACTTTTGATAACTACCGCTTTATGTTTAACGACCCAACCCTTAGGCGCGCGCTAAGAAATACACTTATAATCACACTAACATCAGCAACAATAGCAACCATACTAGGCACGCTTGGCGCAATAGGTATTTTCTATATGAACAGAAACCCAAAAAGAGTTATGCTTTTTGGTAACCAAATAAATGTAGTTAACCCAGAAGTAGTAACGGCAATGGGGCTATTCTTATTTTTTACTGTTGCGTTTATGCCACTTGGCGACTTAATTCTGCCACATAACTTTGCCTTTGGGTTTGTAACAATAATTATAGGTCACGTAGCGTTATGCACGCCGTTTGTAGTTTTAAACATTTTACCGCGACTTAGGCGAATAAACCCAAACAATTACGAGGCCGCGCTAGACTTAGGGGCAAGCCCATTTCACGCATTAAGGCGAGTAATTATACCTGAGATTTTTCCGGCAATGCTAGGGGCGTTTGTTCTGTCTATCACGCTTAGTTTAGACGACTTTTTAATAACAAGGTTTAACAGCGGGGTTGTAGAGACGCTATCCCTATACATCTATTCGGCGGCGCGATTTGGTAACGCCGAGACTATGGGCGCTATCAGGGCTTTAGCAACAGTAATGTTTGTAGGCGCAATAAGCATAATTGCTATCGGTACACTTGCGCAAAACAGGCTTGCACGTAGCAAGTTCAAAAAAACTTAAAATAAGGCGGGGGCAGATAAAATGATTAAATCTAATGGGGGCGGGTCGTCCCAAACAATTACACAAAGTTTAAGCACAACCCTAGTGGCAAATAAGGGGTTGTTTACAAAAATAAAGGTTACGCTATTATCACTTGCTTTAGTGGCAAGCAGTTTTGTGTTTACATTTTCTTTGTCGGGTTGTGCTTCGCGCGACAATATTTTGCGCGTGTTAAACTGGACGGGATATTTATGTATTGCAACAGTTCAAGCGTTTGAAGAAAACTACGGGCTTCGCGTAGAAATTTCTACATTCGAGACAAACGAGGCGGCGTATAACTTGCTTGTTCACCAGCGCACAGACTTCGATGTTTTTGTGCCATCTGATTATATGGCAAGTAGGCTTGCGCGCGAAGGGCATCTAGTCGAGTTAAATTACGACTTGTTGCCAAACGTAACAAACTATATAATACAGCATAACGGCAACCCGCTAGGGCATTTCGAAGATTGGAACCCGCAAAATAGGTTTGCCGTGCCGTACACACAAGGCACAACGGGCATAATGTTTAACAGAAGACTTTTGCAAGAAAGGCTAGGCTATACAGATTTGCAACTGCAAGAGTGGAAAGAAAGAGAGGGTTGGGGCATACTGTGGGACTCGCGCCTTAGGGGACAAATTGCGGTTAAAGACAGTTTTCGCCTTGCGTTTGGCGTTGGTGCGCTGTATGCAAATAGAGATGCACTTTTGGCAATACCAGACCAAATAGAGCGCGGGGCAAAAGCAACCTACTTTTATAATAGTACTTCGCCAGAAAACTTGCAAGCGGTTCAAGCGGCTTTTAATAGGCTTTTAGGAAGCGGGGCAGATTCTCAAAACCCGCGCTTTGGTGTAGATACAGACACGCACGCAATGGTTGCTAACGAGATTATTATGAATATGGAGTGGAGTGGGCAAGCAGTTTTTGCGATGTTCCAAAACCCAGACTTATATTATTTTCTGCCACCAGAGGGCGCTAACTTTTGGATGGATATGTTTGTTATTCCGCAAAACGCAAGAAATGTAGATGCGGCGCATAAATTTATAAATTGGATGTTCAACCCGTGGGCTGCGGCATCTAATATACTTACACACTTTTACACAACAACAGTAGACCCAAAGTTTTACACAGTAGAATATTTGGGGCAAGAGATTTACGACTATCTGACTTACTTTTTGGTACACAGCATACCAAACATCTTTGGTGAGACAAATGCGGCGGGTCAGCCAATTTCTTTAGCAGACCCAGAGTTTTATAGCAACTATGTTTTCTTTCCGCACAGAGCGCCACACTACGAAGCATTCGCAATACTAGCAGACTTCACACCAGCACAAGACGCCCTTGTTCTGCACGTGTGGAACGTAGCAAGGGGCGGGGGCGAGAGCGGGCTAAACACAATGGACATCGTATGGCTCGCAGTAACCACCAGCGCAATAACCCTAATAGCCGCAGCCCTAATCCTACTAGCCATAAGACGCAGGCGAAACGCAAACTAAAAAAAGTGGCATTGCCACTTTTTTTAATGTTTAATGGTAAATTTTAAATTTTTAATGGCGAAGCACAATTATATATATTGCCTTTGAACAGTCTGCGTTTTCCAACTTCAATCAAATTGCCAGCGCTAGCGGTGAAACAATTTAACATTTACCATTCTAAAATTGAACATTGGTAAGAATATTTTCTAGGTCTAGCATTTGTATTATTTGGTCGTATAGGTTGTAGAGTACGTGGCGGGCGATGAACGATTGGTCTAGAGACGGCTCTATGTTATGACCGAACTCGGCACCAAACGGAAGAGATAGCGCTATTATTAGTATAAAGAAGCCCGCAACAACCATAACAATTCCGCGCCCAATACCAAACAGCACGCCAACGGCGCGGTCTACTTGCCCAAGCGTTTTGCGCTCGCCATCTCTGTCTAGTAATAAACTGTTTACGCCCATATTTAAAAGGGTGGTTAAAACACTTAAAAGCGTAAACAAAATAAGCATACTTAAAACGCGCAAAACAATGTTTGCTAGTGCTGGTCCTAACAAGTGAGATAGCGCTATATCAACAGTCGGGTCGCCCGGGTACAAAACCGGCACAAGCAAGTTATTTATAAAGCCCGGTAGCCCAAACTCGTAAAGCCCCTGAATAATGTTTTCTTCTGTTGGTGGCTGTGCAAAAAGCGTGGGGTTCATACTCTCAAGACGCGTGATAAAAGCCTCAGAAACCATTTCTCTAACATCAAAAAAACTATCTAGTAAATCTATAAATCTACCACCAAGCCAAACAGCAATAATTAAAGAAGCAGCCCACCCAAAAAGAGACATAATGGAAGGCAAAAAACCTCTGGCAAAACCAACCAGAGCGCTCAAAATAATTACCGCGACAATTATTAAATCAATAAACATAACATTTAAAGCCCTATATGCTGCGCAATACTGCGTCAAGGTTTACGCTTTGCTCAGTTGCGTACGCCTAGTACGCGCCCTTCGCAAATGCGCACCTTTCCGACGAGCCGTAAACCGTAAGGTTTTAGCCTTTTGCGTAGCAAAAGCGTCAAAAGGCGAGTGGCTTTCTTGCATCTAGGGCTTTAAATGCAAGAGCATTGACAGTATGGCAGGCGAAAAAATTTGTATACCCCCTACATAATAGTTTACAATATTTTCACAATTTAGTCAAGCAATTTGGCATATTATTTTAGTGTCAAATTATTGACTTACGGCGGGTTATGTGATAAAATTAAGAGAAATCAAATTATTTAAGGAAACCAAAAGCAATCACGTGAAACCAAAACTACATAAAGTAGACCAAAACAAACTTTGCCCGCGCTAGTGTGCAACAATTCATAATTCATAATTCCGAATTCATAATTAATCAAGTATGTTCAAACTTTTAAAAATCTTCACCCCGCGTTTAATAGTGTTAGCGTTGCTGACACTTATTTTCGTTGCGGCGGCGGCACTTCTAGACTTAGAACTTCCGCGCAGAATGGCGGCAACAATAGGCGCAACAGAATACGAGAGCGTTGCGCAAATTATAGAGCGCGGCGGGTGGATGTTTGGGCTTGCGTTTGGCGCGATTGTTGCGAATGTGTTTGTTGCGTTTTTTGCTTCTAGAATGGCGGTGGGCTTTTCTAGAAACTTACGCAAAAGGGTTTTCGAAAAAGTAGAGGGTTTTTCGCTAAAAGAGTTTGATGAAGTAGGCACGGCAAGCCTAATTACGCGCACAACAAACGATGTTCAGCAAGTGCAACAGTTTTTTGTGCTGATGTTTACAACAATGGCTTCCGCCCCTATCACCTTTGTTTTTGGTATAATATACGCAAGCGAGTTTGGCGGCGACTATATGCTAGTTATAGGTGGCGCGCTAGGCATAATGCTACTGATTGTTGCGGCAGTTATGTTTGTGGTATTCCCGATGTACAACCGCATTCAAAAGCGCTTAGATAAACTGACACTTGTCGCGCGCGAAGGGCTTACGGGCGTACGCGTAACACGCGCCTTTAACAGACAAGCCAGAGAGCAACAGCGCTTTCACGAGAGCAACGTAAACCTAACGCGCACAACCCTTAGGGTTAACAGAATAGCCAGCATAACAAACCCCGTCGCAATGCTTGTGATGTTTGGAATGCAACTAGGCATTATATTTTTAACGGCGCACACAACACAAGGTCAAGTAGATGCGGGCGAGACAATCTCACGCGCAGAACTAGCGCGCGTATTCGCCGTGTTCCAGTACTCTATGCAGATTATGTTCGCGTTTATGATGTTCACTATGCTGTTTATACAATGGCCGCGCTCTCAAGCCAGCGCAAACAGAATAAACGAGATTTTAAAAATACAGCCAGAAATTAACGACAACGGCGGTAAGCCTTTAGGGCGGGGCGAGTTATGCGGTGGCACGCTTGTGTTTGAAAATGTTACGTTTACATATCCGCGCGCAAGCAAACCAGCCCTTAGAGATATAAGTTTTAGCGCGCACGCGGGGCAAACCACAGCAATAATTGGTCCGACCGGAAGCGGAAAAACAACCCTAGCAAATATACTTATGCGCTTTTACAATATAGACAGCGGAAGCATAAGCGTAAGTGGCACAAACATACGCGAGTTTAACGTGAAAGACTACAGAAGCCAAATTGGCTATACATCTCAAAAAGCAATGCTGTTTAAGGGTGATATAGTAAGCAACATTTTAGTAGGTAAGGCAGATGCATCGGAGAGCGAAATTTTACACGCGCTAGATGTTGCTAGTGCAGAGTTCGCGCTAGAAAAAGGCTTAGATGCACCGGTTGCGCAAGGCGGCAAAAACTTTAGCGGTGGGCAAAAGCAAAGGCTAAGCATAGCGCGCGCAGTTGTAGGAAGCCCCAGCATATACTTGTTTGACGACACTTTCTCGGCGCTAGACTACACAACAGACGCCCAAGTACGCGCAAACTTAAAAACAGAAACCACAAAGAGAGAGGCGGGCAAAGAAGCAATCACAATAATAGTAGCCCAGCGCGTATCCACAATAAAAGAAGCAGATAACATTATAGTACTAGAAGAAGGGCAAATAGTCTCACAAGGCACGAACGAGCAATTACTTCAGAGTTGTAGCGTGTATAGAGAGATAGTAAACTCACAAGAGAACTAGCCAAATTACAAATTACAGTGTACAAATTACAAATGTTAAATTCGTTAATTGCAAAGCGTTTGAACAGTCTGCGTTATGATTTTTAGAGCATTTGCAAACGCAAAATATTGCCCGCGCTAGCGGTGAAACATTTGTACATTGTACATTGTAATTTGTACATTCAAAAAATAAAACTATGAGCAAAAATAAAAACAACAAGCAGGGCAAACCTGAAAACACTCAAGACCAAAAAGACCTAGACCTTGTCCGCCAGCAACAAAAGGCGGGGCAAGCGCAACCTAGGGGCTTTGGTCGTGCGGGTATGGGCTTTGCGCAAAAGGCAAAAGATTTTAAAGGCACATTCCGCCGTCTCACAACATATATGGGGCGCGAGGCTTATCTATTGGCTTTTGTAATTTTTATAACAATAGTCGGCACGGGCGTTTGGATAGTTGGTCCGCGCATCTCAGGCGAGGCAACCACAAATATATTCTTAATGGCGGAAGGGCTATCAACCCTACAAAACGTTGTGCGCCTACTAGTAATTGCGGGCATACTCTACACATCAAGTTCTATAATATCGTACATCGCCTCTTTTTTAATATCGGGCGTGGCTCAGCGCATAGTATTCAGAATGCGCCGCGAGATGAAGCAAAAACTAGACCGCGTCCCGCTAAAATTCTACGACAAAAACAGTTACGGCGAAACCCTAAGCCGAATGACCAACGACATAGACACAATAAGCACAACGCTTCAACAAACCCTACTGCAAGTAATTTCTGCAGTAATACAAGTTGTAGGCTCTGTAATAATGATGTTTACAATTCATTGGTTGCTTGCGCTAATTGTTGTTGGAAGCATACCCATCTCCCTTTTAGCAACCGCTTTTATAGCAAAGCGTAGCCAAAAACAATTCAAGCGAAGCGCAATGCACACGGGTCAAATCAACGCACACATAGAAGAGATGTACGGCTCTCACACAGTAGTAAAAGCATTCTCGTACGAGCAAAAAGCGATAGAGCAATTCGATAATATAAACGCAGACTTATACGATGCGTCCAAGCGCGCCCAGTTTTTAACAGCCCTTATAATGCCCCTTATGCGCTTTTTATCCAACGTGACATACGTGCTTGTAGTTGTTGTGGGCGCAATACACTTGCGCGCGGGCAGAATAAGCGCGGGTGATATTCAAGCGTCTGTACAGTACGTACGCACGCTAGGAATGCCAATTTCGCAAGCCGCACAAATAATCGGCGTAATACAAAGCACAATAGCAAGCGCCGAGCGCGTGTTTGAGATACTAGATGAAGAAGAGATAGCGGACGTTGTCAGCGACCAGCGGTCAGCGACCAGCGAACAGTATAAGAGCGACCAGCGGGAAGCGACCAGCGGTCAGATTGAAACGGAGACCGCAATTAATAAAGAAACCCAAAAACCTCATCGCTCATCGCTGTTCGCTGAACCCTCAAGTATAAAAGGCGACATAGAATTCAACAACGTAACATTCGGCTACGAGCCAGAAAAAATTATAATAAACAATATGAACCTAACGGCAAAAGCGGGTCAGACCATAGCAATTGTCGGACCAACGGGTGCTGGCAAAACCACAATCGTAAACTTGCTTATGCGCTTTTACGAGATTAACAGCGGTAAAATAACGCTAGATGGCACAGACATCTCAACGCTAGACCACTACACACTTCGCAAGTGCTTCGGTATGGTTTTGCAAGACACGTGGCTGTTCAACGGAAGCATACGCGACAACATAGCCTACGGCAAAGAAGATGCAACAGACGAAGAAATTATAAAAGCCGCAACAAAAGCCCAAGCCCACTACTTCATAGAAAAAATGCCA
This sequence comes from Bacillota bacterium, assembly GCA_009786825.1. GTDB lineage: Bacteria > Bacillota > Clostridia > Christensenellales > WQRI01 > WQRI01. Next base: position 52,829 of record WQRI01000001.1, on the reverse strand, counting down.
GATGGCTACAACACAATACTAAACGAAGATGCAACAAACATCTCTGCCGGTCAAAAACAACTTCTTACAATAGCAAGGGTGTTTTTAGCCAACCCCGCAATCATAATACTAGATGAAGCAACATCAAGCGTAGACACGCGCACAGAAGTCAGCATAAAACAAGCCCTGCAAAGCCTATCCCGCGGCAGAACATCATTTGTAATTGCCCACCGCCTAAGCACAATCAGAAGTGCCGACATAATACTAGTAGTAAACAACGGCGACATTGTAGAACAAGGCAACCATAACCAACTTCTAGCAAAAGGTGGCTACTACGCCCGCCTGCACCAAAGCCAGTTCTCAGAGGAAGCGTCTTAAATCAACAAAAGCAACCAAAAGGAGATAAAAGACTATGGGTTTTAAAAAAGCAAAAGATGCCGCTATACACTTCGGTGTAGAAATTTTAGAGTTTTGCAAAGAATTAAATGCAAAGCCAGATAAAAATATGGATGTTATAGATGCACTTATGTTTGCAGGAACAGGCATAGGTTCAATCTTCTACCAAATAAACACAGTACAAGAATTTAAAAAAAATCTAGAAGATATCGCAAATGGCTTCGGCTTTACGCGTATGATAATAGACAAAATCCTAGAAGAAAAACACATCACAGAAATTCAGCACAAAAGCCTACTAGAGAAATTACAAGTATTAACAGAAGTAGTAGAGCGTGCTAAAGAGGAGGTGCAATGATAGAAGTTAAAGGAACATACGGCACAGCAAAAATTTTCACAGACAAAGTAGAAGAAAAAACAATGGAACAAATCAAAACCCTACTAGAGCAAGGGTTTGTTCAGGGCGCAACAATCAGAATAATGCCAGACACTCACGCGGGCGCCGGCTCTACAATAGGCACAACAATCACAGTAAAAGATAAGGTCGTGCCAAATATGGTAGGCGTAGACATCGGCTGCGGAATGGAAACTGTCCGCTTAAAACAAAAAGATATAGACCTAGAAAAACTAGACCGCGAGATTCACAGAAACATACCGAGTGGCCATAACGTGCGAAAAGCCCCACACCCATACATAGAAAAAGCAAGCCTAAACAAACTTAAAATTGCCAAAATACTAGGCAGCAAAGCGATAGACAGGGCAGTTTTATCTATGGGTACGCTAGGCGGCGGCAACCACTTCATAGAACTTAACCGCTGTGATGCTACAAAACCAAAGACAGCAGGCGGTACACTCTCAGGGCTTGTTGGCAAAATGCCGTGCGGGTGTGAGGCAGATGAAAAAGGTAACGGCACATCGTGTGGCGATATCTACTTAGTGGTTCATTCCGGCTCGCGTAATATTGGTCACAAAACGTGCGAGTATTATCAGCGCCTTGCGGTAAAGCAACTTCACCAAACGCGCAAAACTCTAAAAGCAGACTATCGAATAGACAGCGGGCTAGAGTTTTTAATTGGCGAGGGGTTCAACGACTACATTCACGATATGACAATCCTACAAGAGTACGCGGCAATAAACCGCCGTGCAATTGTAGAAGATATAACGCGCCGCGTAGGGCTTCAGGCGGCAGAAAGTTTTACAACAGTACATAACTTTATAGACCCGCGCGATATGATACTGCGCAAAGGCGCAATCTCAGCCCATAAAGGCGAGCAAGTGCTTATCCCATTCAATATGCGAGACGGAAGCATTATAGCAGTAGGCAAAGGAAACCCAGACTGGAACAACTCAGCCCCACACGGCGCGGGCAGAATAATGAGCCGTACCGCCGCCCTAAAAAACTTAAAAATGGAAGACTTCCAAAAGGCAATGCAAGGCATTCACTCAACAACAATCAAACGCTCTACCCTAGATGAAGCCCCATTCGCCTACAAACCCCTAAACGAAATCACCGCCCACATCCCCCCAACCGCCGAAATCACCCGCCGCCTAAGAGTACTCTACAACTTCAAAGCCCCGGGCTAATTTGTTCACCCGATAGGCGAACAATTTAGCAACGACCAGCGACCAGCGCTCAGGGTTTAGGGATAAGCGTTCAGGTTTCAGCGACCAAGCCAGTTCGAGCAACCATAAAAAACTTTATGCAAAATGTTTGACAAATGTATACTAAATGTGATACAATTACATATGCTATTAAAGCGGAGGTAAATTTATGGCAAAAAGTGAAGTACTACACATTAGGCTATCCCCAGACCTAAAAAAAGAAGCGGATAGTGTTCTTAAACAACTTGGGCTGTCTACCGGCGAGGCAGTAAATGTATTTTTAAGGCAAGTTACAATACACAAAGGCTTGCCGTTCCCGGTTACGCTAGAGCCTAAGTCCGACATTCTAAGCGCAAGGCGAGAAGTCGAGTTAATGAAAGCGGGCAAAATCCCAAAGAACTATACAACCATAGAAGCAATTTTTGCAGAGGCTATGGAGGACTAATATGCTAAATGTTGTACAGACCAACAATTTCAAAAGAGACTTAAAAAGGCTAGTTAAAAGAGGCGTAGACCTTACAAAACTAGAAGAGATTATGGACAAGTTGGCAAACCAAGTGCCTTTAGATAAGGTTCACAGACCACACAAACTAAAAGGAAACTATAAAGGGCTATGGGAGTGCCACGTATCAAACGACTTACTGCTAGTTTGGGATATAGACGACAACGCTATCTACTTTATGGCGGTCGGCACACACTCAGACCTATTTTAAGCGTTCAGGGTTCAGCGACCAGAGACCAGACTTCAGCGAAACTAAACCCGAGCAAAAGACTTAAGCGCTAAAACGCAAAAGCCAAAAACTCATCGCTGTTCGCTCGCCGCTCATCCCTCAACAAAAGCATTATGAAAATAAAAAGTTTTAAAGAACTTATCGTGTGGCAAAAATCTATGGACCTTCTAACAGAAGTCTATAAAATATGCAACCTTCTGCCACCAGAACAAAAATACATTCTAGCAAACCAAATGCAACGCTCTGCACTGTCTATCCCATCAAACATAGCAGAAGGCTGGGGCAGAAACTCGCCTAAAGAGTATAGGCAGTTTTTATCAGTTGCAAGAGGTTCAGCATACGAACTAGAAACACAAATTCTAGCGTGCGTGAATTTGGGCTTGCTAAAAAACAAAGAAGTTGAAAAAAGTATATCGTTGCTAGAAGAAACAAGAAAAATGCTTATTTCAATAATCAAGAAACTAAACGAGCAGTTGTAAGACCCAAGAACTCATCCCTGTTCGCTCACCGAGCGGAAGAGGCAGTATAAAAACCAAAAACAAAAGTTCAATGCAAGCCACCTATGCCCGAGAACCCAAAAACTCGTCCCTGTTCGCTCTCCGCTCATCCCTGAAATTGCCCAACGGGCAATTTTAACAATTTTAACACCCCGTTCATATTCCAAAAAGTGTGCCAATTTAGTTGACACACTTTTTCTTTTAATGTAAAATGTTACTGTATAGTTGTATACTGATACAGGTCTGCCCTTTTTTAGTTGCTAAAAAAGTAAGACTTTGTGTATGTACAAAAAACTTTGTGCATATTCGGGGCAATAGTTATAAAAGCACAAATTTGTGGCAATAACCTAAATACCAGTAAACATTTATACAACAACAAACCAGTAGCCCTTGTGGGTTACATAAAAAAGCCCACAAGGCAAAAATAACCACCCCGTCGAATTCGGCGGGAACGCCAAATTCAGCGACCAGCAAACAGCAACCAGCGATGAGCCAAAGGTTACAAAACCCCAAAACCTCATCCCTGAACGCTGAAACCTGACCGCTGATTAGGTGAAACCTAATCATTAAAAAACAAATTTATTTAAGGAGGGAAAAACTAAATGTCAAAAAGATTATTTAGAATCCTATTAGCGCTAGCGCTTACAACAGCAATGATATTCGTACTTGCTGCTTGTGGCAACGGCGACGACAATGGCGACGAGCCAGACCCAACTCCAACAGTTACAGGTGTAACCATAACTGGTCCGGCGGCAAACTATCAGTTTAACGTTGGAACAACAATCACGTTTGGTGCAACTGTACAAGGAGAACACGAGCCTGCGCAAACAGTTACGTGGTCTATACCAAACGCAGCTGAAGCAGAGCGCGCGTCTATAACAGAAGCAGGTGTTCTATCTGCAACAGCAGTTGGAAACATCACAGTAAGAGCAACTTCTACTGTAAACACAGCAATGTACGCTGTACGCACAGTTGAAGCGGTTCCGGGTGTTGTAAGCAACATTACAGCAAGTGTTCCTACACTAGAAATAATTCTAGGAACAGGAAACACACCAAACACAGGTACATTCACACTTACACTTACAGGTGTAGGCGAGTTCCCACTAATAGTGACTCTAGCGTCTTCTGCTCCAACAGTTGCAACAGTTCCAGCAACAGTTACAGCAGTAAGAAGCGGAACTACAGCAACGGCAACAGTACAAGTTAACTCTTTAGCAATCGAGGGTTACACAACAGTTACAGCAACTATCGGAACACACACAGCAACAGTAACAGTATTTGTGTGGAATCACGGAACAGAGCTTGTAGATGTAACAGTAACTGGAGGCGCAAATGCAGTACTAACGCCAGCAATACCAGCAAGGCTACCAGTAGGTGCTTTCACTTTCACAGTTGCTCCAGCACTAGGCTTTATGATAGACGACGCAATAGTTGTAGCGCATAACACAACAGCACTAACTGGCGTACCAGCAACTGGTCTTGCTCAAACGTTTACAGCAACTCTTGTTGCAGGTGCTAACACAATTGCTATCTCGGGTATAATCGCAGACCCACTAGCAAACGACACACCAGTACACAACATCGCACTACACGATTTAGAAATCAGAAATGTAGTTTACAGAATAGTAAACTTACGTGCTTTCGGTGCTACTCCAAGTGCAGATGACATAGAAGATGTAGGTTACATCAGATACTACTTCGGTAACTTATCTTGGGAGCAACAAAGAAGGCTTTTATCTCCAACAGAAGACCCAAGCGGAAATGCTGGTGCTCCTAGCGCAGAAATATGGGCTTGGTTTGGTGCATTCTTACAAGCAGAGCATTCTATATTCTTATACGAGCATCCTACAACAACTCACACTATAATAACAGGCTACTCTTCTTGGGAGTCAGACAGAGGCGGAGCGGGTAACGTTCACGTAGCATTCTTAAACACAACGGGTGCAGCAGTAGCAATCTCTTGGGACTTCGCACAACTTCAAGGCTTAGGCACGGGCGGGGGAACGATTGACATTTCAGGTAGATGGACTACTTCAACGCAATGGCCAAGGCATTGGTTAATAGGTGTTAACGCTACAACATCTCAAGGAAATGTAAGCGCAGTAATCGCACAATTACTAGCAATTCCTACTACTACTCTTCAAACATTAACGCCAATTGCGGCAAACACCGAGGGGACAGGTATAAACAGAGGTGCTACTGGAACACCTGCGGATAACGGTGCTGCTTACAGACAACCACTTCAAGATAGAGGGGTTAATATTGCAGCATTCACGGGCGTAACAATTACTGCTACAACATTTGTTAACGGCTTTATAGTTGCTACACAAACTTCTCCTTTTGTTGTTGCTCAAAATGCTTTAAGCGCTCGCTTAGTAGAACTTCGTCCACTAGCTGAAGTAGATGTATTCAGCGGTTGGGCTGCATTCAACACAGCAAGACAAGAAGCAGAAGCTATGTTAATCAACTCAGCAAGAACACCAGCAGGCCTAACAACAGCACTAACAAGCTTAAACGAGGCAATGGAAGATGTTGTTATAGCGCAAGAGCGTGCTTTAGGTCTAATCGCAGACCTACCTACTATAACACTAGCAAACGCACTAGCAAACGCAGATGATATACGCGCAGCAAGATACGCTTTCGATAACCTAACGTGGGCGCAGCAACTTTGGGTAATAACAATAACAATGCCAAGTGGAAACAGCGCAACGGCGCAAGCAACAGCTTTCACCGAGAGATTTATGCCACTTTTATGGGCAGAGTACTTCTTAGCAAGGGCAGATGCTCCGACAGGTAGTACTACTATAACTGGCTACAATATGCAAGCTACGGGTCACGCAGTAGCTCCGTGGGGTGAGACTGGTCAAACACCACTTACAATAATAGTAACTCCGGCAGGCGTAATACACGATATTTTAATCAACCCACTTCATTTATGGAGAAATCAGTTTACAGACCCGGTAGCAGGCACAGACCATTCTTGGGTAACTACAACAAGAATGCAACACGTTGTTCAACTATTCATTGGTGGCTCAGCTGCTTTCGGTAACAGAACAATAGATGCTACGTTCGAAGCATTTAGAGGCTTATACATCGAAGATGTAGCAGAGTTTAATAAGTTCGGTTCTCACGCTAACAACGCAGCAAATGCACACAGAAGTGATTCACACTTTGTTGCAGTTGGTACAGGCACAAACACAATGGCGGTTAGAGTTGTAAGTGGCGCTACGTTTACAACAGCAAGTGCAATTAACGCAATAATTTTCGCAGCATTCAACGCAACATTCTTAGAAATAGCAGAAGAATATATGGAAGAGCTATTAGAAGACGTAGAAGACTACGCTTCTGCAGACTTTTCACCAGCAACGTGGACTGCTTTCAACAATGCAAGAACAGCAGCAACCGCACTACTAGAAAACAACAACAGAACAGCTTTCAGATTACTTCAAGCGATGGAAGCGTTATGGGCGGCTCACGAAGCACTTGTAACAGTTGAAGAGCACGCAAGAGCGCTACTTCAAGCAGAAATCCTTAGAATTAGTAACCTTGAGGCACTTCATACAGCGGCTTCTTGGACAGCTTCAGGCATAACAGCTCACATTTTAACTGCAACAACTGCGGTTGAAAATGATGCGCTAACAGCGGCGCAACTAGACGCAGCAAGAACAGCACTTACAAGTGCATTAACTACGGCGCAAGCTGTTGAGGGCGCTAATGCTCTTGTTACGTACCAAAGCCTTGCCCTAGCTCTAATTGCAGCACTAGGTCCACTAAACATTACGGCAGCAAACGCAGTTGAAAACAGAGCGGCTATAGAAGCAGCAAGGTACGCTTTCGACAACCTAGGAACGTGGGCTGAGCAACTTTGGGTAATGGCAAATGCAACAGCAATGCCGAACAATGCTGCAACAGATACAGCAGCGGCAGCAGCAATCACTACAAGGTTCTTACCGCTACTGTGGGCAGAGTACTTCTTAGCAAGGGCAGATGCTCCAACAGGTAGTACTACTATAACAGGCTATAATATGCAAGCTACGGGTCACAATGCTGGCGTGTGGAATCAAACTGGTCAAACACCGGTTACTATAATAGTAACAGAGGCAGGTGTAATACACGACATTTTAATAACGCCAAATCGTCTTTGGTGGAATCAACTTCCAGAGGCAGACAGAACGCAAGCGTGGATAACTACAGACAGAGTAAGGCACGTTCTTCAAATGTTAATTGGAAGTTCGGCTGCAAACTCAGACAGAACAATAGATGCTACGTTTGAGGTATTTAGAGGTTTAAGTGTTGCAGATGTTGCTCAGTTTGGTGTGTTTGTATCTCACTCTGAAGCAAATGCTCCTAGGGGCGGAACACCACCTGTGTTTACAGCTCAAGGCGCACTAGCAACACAAAGGCCAGCAATACCAGTAGTAACTGGCGCTACTTTCACAACAGCAAGTGCTATCAATGCTGTTATTATTGCGGCGTTTAACAGCACTTTAACAGCGGTGAATGTGGCACTAGAGGCAGAATTAGCACTATCAAACGCTATAACTGTTCAAGGCTACAACACAACTGCAACGTGGACTCCTTTCGTAGCAGCAAGAGCAGCAGCAGTTGAGGTGTCTGAAGTACCAGCGGCAAATAGAGTTGCATTCAGAGTAGCACCAGTAATCGCAAGCCTAACTGCAGCAAGAAACGCACTAGAAACAACACTAGCAGAGGCAAGAAGATTATTAGAAGCATCTATAGCAACTACACAAGCACTTCAACCAACAGTTACGCCAGCATCTTGGGACGCATCAGCGCTAGCGGCGGCTATAACAGCGGCAGAGCCAGCACTATTACTAACAGATGTTGCTGAAATAAACACAGCAAGAACAACATTAGACACAGCAAGAACAAGCGCTACACTTGTAACAAGAGCCGCTCACGCTACGTATCTAATAGAAAACTTACCAACAATAACACTTGCAAACGCAATACAGCACAGAGCGCTTATACTAGCAGCAAGAGCAGCGTTCGAAAGCGCAACTTGGGCACAACAACTAGCGGTTGTAGATGGCTCAACTGCAGTTGGCGATAATTCAGCACAAATTACTGCAAGGTTCTTACCACTATTGTGGGCAGAGTACTTATTAGCAAGGGCAGAAGCAATAGTAGCAGACCACAGGTTTGTTAGCGCATATAACGAAGCGGCAGACTGGAATAACTTCGGTGGCTGGAATAATACAGGTAGAACACCAGTAACTCTAGTTATAGACGAAGATGGCTACATTGTAAACATCTTAATCAACCCAGACACTCTTTGGAGAAATCAGTACACGGGCGCAAGAACAAACGGGTGGATAACTACTACCAGAACTCGTCACGTTATTCAAATGCTAATCGGTAGTTCAGCAGCAAACAGCGGAAACACTATTGCAGCAGCATTCGAGCCTTTCTTAGGCGAGAACATTGCAGATGTTGCACAGTGGGCTACTTTTGCTACACACTCAACTACTGATGCACCAAGGGCAGGTGGCTTCTTCACAGCAGAAGGTACAGCAGCATACGAGAGACCAGCAATCAGAGTAGTAACAGGCGCTACGTTTACAACAGCAAGTGCAATCAACGCAATAATCTTTGCAGCAATAGCAGCACTTCCTACAGCTCCACCAGCACTAACTGGCATAGTTGTAGAAGCTGCTGGCCTTACATCTACAGAAGTAGGTGGCGTTCAAACTGTTACGGTTGCAGCCAACCACGCTACGCCAATAGTGTTCACAGTTGTACCAACTCCAGCAGGCGCACAGTTAGGTGCTACAATCACTTGGTCTTTCACGGATGCAAGCATAACTGGTAGCCCAGAGGTTACAGGTTATCCAGCAAGCACAGCTGTAGCATATACAGGTGAAGACACAGCAACGCTTACAGTTACACTTGGCACAGGACTATACGTAGGCAATCAGTTAGTTCTTGAAGTAGTTGTAGGGGCATTCACACACACAATACACATAGTGATTGAGTAATACAACTTGCGTAAACAAAACCCACAACAAATCCCATAAGGACTAAACCAAAAAAACAAAAAGCATAAGAAAGTAAATTCTTAATGCTTCACAAAAAGCCCGATGCAACGCATCGGGCTTTTTTCGTGTTTCGTAACTCGACAAAACCCGACAACATTATGCAACTAGAGCAACCGACAAAATGCGACAACAAAAAGGCATTCCAACCAAAACGGAATGCCTTTTTTGCATTATTTTGCTTGCAACAATGGTGGATATATGATATAATTATAACAGTAGAAATCTATTGTTGTGTTTGAATTTTGAGAGGATATCGTATGTCTAAAAAAATTAAAAATAAAGCGCCCAAGCTAGAAGGAGCGAACAAAGAAGCAACTAAAGCGGGAGTAGAGGCTGAGTTGTTCAATAATATAAAAGAGATTATAAGTGGCGCAAGAAGCAAGGCATATGCGGCTATAAATTTTGCAATGGTCGAAGCTTATTGGAATATAGGCAAACTTATAGTAGAAAAACAAGGCGGAGAAGAGCGCGCCGCATATGGTGACGGACTCATAGAGAATTTGTCTTTAAAACTTACGACCGAATTTGGTAAAGGGTTTGACAAGGCAAATTTATGGAATATGCGTCAATTTTTTCTAACGTTTCCAATTCTCAACGCAGTGCGTAGAGAATTAAGTTGGACTCATTATAGGCTTTTAATGCGAGTAGAAAAAGATAAGGCTAGAAACTTCTATTTAGAAGAAGCAATGCTAGGCAACTGGAGTACAAGGCAGTTAGAACGCCAAATAAGTACGCAGTCTTACGAGAGGATTCTCGCTAGTCAGAACAAGGAGTTGGTGAAAAATGACACGTTAAAAAGGGAGCCAGAGAAGGGTCCGTTAGATATGGTTAAAGACCCATATGTGCTAGAGTTTTTAGGCTTAAAAGAGAATAAAGATTATTTGGAATCTAATATAGAGCAAGCGCTAATAGACCATTTAAGAAATTTTTTACTAGAGCTAGGTAGAGGGTTTGCTTTCGAGTCTCGCCAAAAGCGTATAACGTTAGACGGCAAACATTTCTATATAGATTTGGTTTTTTATAATTATTCTTTGAAATGCTTCGTACTAATAGACATCAAAGCAGGGGAGTTAACACATCAAGATATTGGGCAAATGCAGATGTATGTGAATTATTACACTAGAGAGCTAATGAACGAAGGGGATAATCCACCCATCGGGATTATCTTGTGTGCAGATAAGCACGAGAGCGTAGTAAAATATACGCTTCCAGAAGGGGGAAATTCGCAGATATTTACATCAAAGTATTTCACACATCTGCCAACGGAAGAAGAACTGGCAAAAGAATTGCAGAGAGAAAAAGAGGCTATCCTAAGAGAGAAGTTTTTAAAGGAGTCAACTTAATAACAACTCTTTAAGGACTAAACCAAAACAAAAAGCATAAGAAAAAACCTCCTAAAGTAAATTCTTAATGCTTCACAAAAAGCCCGATGCAACGCATCGGGCTTTTTTCGTGTTTCGCAAACCGACAAAACCCGACAACGCTATTCAACTAGAACAACCGACAAAATGCGACAACACACGCATTGACAATTTTTCTGTATTAAGCACAAGCAGAACACCAAATCATAATTTTTAAAAAATATTGCAAAAGGGGTTGACATATGTATTATAATGCATTATAATATTAGTATGTGGAAAATTGAATACTACGAAAAAGATAGCGGTGAAAGCCCTGTAGAGAAGTTCATAGATTACGAACTTGATGATAAATTAAAAAAGAAAGCAATTGCAACAATAGACGCGCTTAAAATGCTTGGGAACAGATTGGGTGAGCCAAAAAGTAAGCATTTGGAAGATGGGATTTTTGAGTTAAGAATACAGTTTTCCACAAATCACGCTAGGGTGCTATATTTTTTTTACACAGGCTCTAAAATTATACTCACAAATGGCTTCGTTAAAAAAACAAATAAGGTGCCAAGGCAAGAAATAGAGAAAGCAAAAATTTATAGAGAAGATTATAAAAGGAGGTATGAATATGACTAATTATGAAAAACATAGAGCAAGGCTTTTAGAGTGTCCGGAATTTAGGGCAGGTTACGAGCAAGAGATGCAGAGTTTGCAGTTGGGCATTCACATTAATGCGATTAGGCACGACCTAAGTCTAACACAAAAACAATTTGCAGAAAAAATAGGCATAGACCAAAGCCTGATTAGCAAACTAGAGACGGGGGAATATAACCCATCTGTACAGTTTTTGCACAAGGTTGCTAACGGCATAGGCAAAACGTTGCACATAGAGTTTAGGTAGTAGGGCTAGATGTGCAGAGAGAAGTAGTTTGTGCGGTGGGTAATTTGGCGGGAAGTGTAGAAATTTATGTAAAACAGTTGCATTATTGTTTTAAATGTGGTATAATAAATACTCAGAGGTAGGGCTTGAATTATTTTTGTTAGGGTGGTTTTGCGGAGCAGGCGTAGACTAAACCTTATGCAAAGATTTCAAGTGAAGCGTGAAGCGCAGGTGTCTGCCTTAAATAAGTTTACTGAAGGAAGTATCAAACCTTTAAAATGTTTTTAGCAATTAAATATATGTGTTGCAACCCAAAAAGACAGGGGCGGCGAGATAGCCCTTCGGCGAAGCACACACTTGCTTAGAACATCAAAAAGGAAGGATACTTTTTTTGTTTGCAAGAAATTATATCAAAGCGGCGGTTTGTATAGCGAGCAACCGCTTTAGTGCGAAATTTAGTTGTGCGACACCGAGACAAAATTTTAAATATACAAACTGCGTGAAACAACAAATGCAGACTGTTGAAAAGTATAGCGTTTAATTAGTTTAACTACTTTACACTTTACATTTTACACTTTACAATATTAAAGAATTATGAAACTTTTATATGAAGGAAAATCTAAGATTATTTATGAGGGGCTGTGCGAAGACACGGTTATTATAAAGTATAAAGATACGGCGACTGCTTTTAATGGCGAGAAGCGCGAAGAGTTAGCGGGCAAGGGGCAGTTAAACAGAGCCATATCTAATATTATTTTTGCCCACCTAGAGAGTAATGGAGTTAAAACGCATAGGGTTACAAACATACTAACGCTTAAGCAATTTAGAGAAAAGTATGCGGGCGGTGACCAAGGCGACCAAGGCGACCAAGGCGGGCAAAGCGAATTTTGCCTTGTTAAAAAGACACAAGTTATTCCAGTTGAGATAGTTGTTAGGAATTTGGCGGCTGGCTCTTTTGCTAAAAAGTATGGCGTTAAGTGGGGAAGCGCGCTTAATAATGTTGTGTTCGAGTTTAGCGTAAAGTCGGACGTACTAGGCGACCCACTTATAAACGAGAGCCAAATAACAGCGCTGGGGCTTGCGCCAAAATATCAACTTGAGACAATGGTAAAAGAAGCCACAAGAATAAACAGTTTGCTTACGTGCCTTTTTAAGCGCGCGGGCATACGGCTTGTAGACTTTAAGTTAGAGTTTGGGCTAGAGTATAAAAAGGGTAGCCTTACAACTTGCATAATTTTAATAGATGAAATCTCGCCCGACAGTTGCAGGCTTTGGGATATAGAAACTAACGAGATTTTAGACAAAGATAGGTTCAGAAAAGATTTGGGCGAAGTGCTAGAGGGTTATAAAAAAGTTTTGACAAGGCTAGAGAGTAGCAAGGCAAAACCTAAAGCGTAAGCGCTTTGATTAAGGGGCTGTTGAAAAAATAAGGAGATAGATAGTATGCACAATGTGTATCAAAATCCGTTGATAACGCGATATGCGTCTAAAACAATGCAAGCAATTTTCTCAGACAAAAGTAAGTTTGTTTTGTGGCGCAGGCTTTGGGTTGCGCTTGCAAAGGCGCAAAAAGAGTTGGGCTTAGAGATTACGAGTGAACAAATTAAGCAACTAGAAAAGCACACAGAAAACATAGATTTCGAGCGCGCGAGCCAAATAGAGAAAGAGACGCGCCACGATGTTATGGCGCACATAAAGGCGTATGGCGAGGTGGCGAAAGAAGCCAAGCCAATCATTCACCTTGGCGCAACCAGTTGTTACGTTGGCGACAACACAGACATCATTTTGCAGCGCGATGCACTTTTACACATTAAAAGGCTTTTGGTTAGCACGATAGACGTGCTTGCCAAATTTGCAAAGCAGTATAAAGATTTGCCCACACTAGCCTTTACGCACTATCAGCCTGCACAGCCAACAACTGTTGGAAAAAGGGCGTCGCTTTGGCTTAACGACTTGTTGCTAGACTTAGAAAGGCTGGAAGAGACACTAGCAAAACTAAAGTTTTTTGGCTGTAAGGGCGCGACCGGAACGGCGGCTTCTATGCTAGAATTATTTAACGGCAAGCACGCAAAGGTTATAGAGTTAGAGAAAAAAATAGCAAAGCAGTTTGGCTTTGACAAAATACACCAAATAAGTGGGCAGACCTACAGCCGAAAAATAGACTATTTTGTGCTGAGCGTGCTTAGTGGAATAGCGCAAAGTGCATACAAATTTTCTAACGATATAAGGCTTTTGTCTAACCTAAAAGAGATTGAAGAGCCGTTTGAAAAAGCGCAGGTGGGAAGTTCTGCAATGCCTTACAAACGCAACCCTATGCGAAGCGAGCGGATAGCCGCACTTGCTAGATATGTAAGCGTAGGGACGCTTAATACCTCTTTAACGGCAAGTGCGCAATGGCTAGAGCGCACGCTAGATGACAGCGCAAACCGCCGTATCGTTATTCCGCAAAGTTTTTTGGCGGTAGATGCTATACTAAGTTTATACATAAATGTTGCGGGCGGGCTTGTGGTTAACAAGGGCGTTATCGAAAAAAACTTGCGCGTAGAAATTCCGTTTTTGGCAACCGAAAATATACTTATGTATTGTGTTACAAAGGGTGGCGACAGACAAGATTTACACAACAGAATTAAAGAGCATTCTATGCGCGCGGGCGAGAGAATTAGAAATGGCGAGACTAACGACTTACTAGACAGAATACTAGCAGACAAAGCCTTTAAACTAACAAAGGCAGAGTTAGACAAAATATTATCAGCAAACTTTACGGGTAGGGCAGCACAGCAAGTAGAAGAATTTTTGCCGTATGTGCAACAAGTGTTAAAAACAAACAAAAGTTTTATAGGGGCAGAAGTAGAGATAAAAGTTTAGTGTGTTTCACACTAGTGTAAAATGTAAAGTGTAAAGTGTAGAGTGGTTAAGTACATTAAATGCAAAGCGTTTGAACAGCCTGAAATTTGTTATTTACTCAGAGTTTGCAAAATGCAATATTGCCCGCGCTAGCGGTGAAACAACTTTACACTTTAAACTTTACACTCTACACTAAAAAGGAGTAAATAATATGCTTACAGCAGTAGTAGGAATTAATTGGGGAGACGAGGGGAAGGGCAGAATGGTAGACCTTTTTGCAAGAGACTATGATGTTATTGTTAGGTATCAGGGCGGCAACAACGCGGGGCATACCATTATAAACGACTTTGGCAAATTCGTGTTAAACCTTTTGCCAAGCGGGGTTATACATAAGGGTACGGTAAACGTTTTGGGCGCGGGTATGGTTATAGACATACAGCATTTAAGTAACGAGATTGCTAGCCTTAACGAGAAACTAAAGCCTTTAGGCAAAGGCGTAACGCCCGAAAACGTTAAGGTGTCTGACAAGGCAACTGTAGTTTTGCCTTACCATATTTTGCAAGATGTGCTAGAAGAAGAGCGCCTTAAAGACAAAAAGTTTGGCTCTACCCGCCGTGGAATCGCGCCCGCTTATTCAGATAAGTTTTTAAAAAAGGCGCTTAGAATATCAGACTTGCAAGATAAAGAAACGCTTAAAGAAAAGGTGGAATCCCTTGTAGAGTGGAAAAACCTAACGCTTAAGGGTTACAAAAAAAAGGTGTGCGCTAAAGAGACGCTAGCGTGGCTAAACACCTATGCAGACAATATACTGCCTTACGTAACAGACACAACTCACTTTTTAGAAAAGGCGATGGCAGATAAAAAGCGCATTTTGTTTGAAGGGCAGTTGGGCGCTTTAAGGGATATAGAGTATGGCATTTATCCATACACCACAAGTTCTACAACGCTTGCGGCGTATGCGCCAACGGGTGCGGGTGTGCCGTTTGCAAGGCTAGACAAGGTTATAGGGGTTATGAAGGCTTTCTCTACGTGTGTTGGGGAAGGTCCGTTTGTAGTTGAGATGTCTGGCGATGAAGCCACTAAATTAAGGGAAGCGGGCGGCGAATATGGTGCGGCAACGGGTAGACCGCGTCGTGTAGGGGCGTTTGATGTTGTTGCGAGTAGGTACGGAATAAAGGTTCAGGGCGCAACAGAAATTGCGCTTACAAAGTTAGATATTCTCTCTTATATGGATAAAATACCGGTGTGTGTTGCTTACGAAGTAGATGGCAAGCGTATAGACTATTTTCCAACGGGCGACAAACTAGCAAGGGCAAAGCCAATATACGAATATTTGCCGGGCTTTAAAAAAGATATAAGTAAGTGCCGATGTGTGAGTGACTTGCCAAAAGAAGCGCTAGACTATATTATGTTTTTGCAAAAGGCAACAAACAGCAAAATAAAGTATGTATCAGTCGGACCAGACAGAGCAGATTATTTCTTGCTTGGTGGTGATGCTTGATGTATACGCTTGATGTATAAAATTTTTCACTGTTGTTTTGCCTACGGCAAAGCCAAAGGCTCAAAATTTTAACATCAAGCATAAGTGGCTAAAATTATCCGACCGCCCTTGGCGGTGTAACGATTGCTACCTCAATCGATTTGTAAAATAGGTAGACTTTGGGGCAAAGGTAAAAATTATGATGTTTTTAGATAAACTAAAAGAAGAGTGCGGGGTGTTTGGGGTTTCGCTTTCTAGTGATGATGCTGTTGGCGTAACGTACAACGGGCTTTTAGCGTTGCAACACAGGGGGCAAGAAGGCGCAGGAATAGCCGTTGTTTACGACAACCGCATAGCCATAAGAAAAGATGTTGGGCTTGTTGGCGAGGCGCTGTCCCACAAACTTGCGGGTATGCCGCGCGGCAGGGTTGCTGTTGGTCATAACAGATATTCTACAACGGGTGGCAACGTAAAAGAAAATGTTGGTCCGTTTTTGAAAGAGTATCTAACGGGCAGAATCGCGCTTTCTCATAACGGCAATGTTACAAACGCCTCAGAAGTTAAAGAGCAACTTAAAAGTTATGGCATAACCTTTAGGGCAACAACAGACAGCGAAGTTATAGCAAGCCTTGTTGCCTACTTCGTGTCGCGCGAGCAAGAAAAACTTGTTATAACAAAGGGCAGAACGGGCAACTTTAAAGATGTAATGCACTCTAGGTATAAGGGTGGTGACGAGTTACAACTAAAGGCAATTGTTGGCGGTATAGCAAAAGCGTGTAAGTTGCTAGAGGGGGCTTTTTGTTTGGTTATAGCAACGGGCTGTGGCAAAATGATTATTGTAAGAGACCCACAAGGGTTCAGACCACTTATTATAGGCAGGAACGAGAGCGGTATTGCGGTGGCTTCTGAGAGTTGTGCTTTAGACAGCACGGGCTTTAAGCCAGAGCGCGATGTGTTGCCGGGCGAGATTGTGGTTGTAGAGAGCGGGCAGATTGTATACGAAAAAATAAAACTTAAAGCAGAGGGCAGTAGCAAGCGCTTTGGGCTATGCATTTTCGAGTATGTTTATTTTTCGCGTGGCGACAGTATTGTAGACAATCAAAGCGTGCATAGGGCGCGCGTATCTATGGGTAAGACTTTGGCAAGAGAGAACATAGAGTTAGATGCTAAGGTTAAGCCCGATATAGTTTGCGGCGTGCCAGATAGTGGGCTAGATGCGGCTTATGGCTACAGTTTAGAAAGCGGCATACCGCTTGTGAGTGGATTTGTTAAAAACAGATATCTAGGCAGAAGTTTTATATACCCAACGCAAAGCCAAAGGGAGAGCATTGTAAGGCTTAAACTAAACCCTGTTAGTATGAATGTTAAAGGCAAAAGCGTTATACTTGTAGATGACAGTATTGTTAGGGGGACAACAAGCAAAAAGATAGTAAGGGCGCTTAAAGACGCAGGCGCAAAAGAGGTTCACCTTAGAATATCTAGTCCGCCGTTTTTATACACTTGCCATTTCGGCACAGATATAGATAATGAAGAAAACCTAATTGCAAACAAAGTGGGCTTAACAAGCGATTTGGCACGAAATATAAAAAGCGAAGAGAACAAAAAAGCCATTCAAAAAATTAGAGACAGCGTAGGCGCAGACACGCTAGCCTACATCAGCCTAGAAGGCTTGCTATACGCGTGTAGGTTCAGCACAAGAAAATTCTGCACAGCGTGCTTCACGGGATACGGGAATTAATGTTAAATTTTAAATTTTAAATGGTTTCACCGCTAGCGCGGGCAATATTTGTTTTGCAAGTTGCGTAAACAAGCAACTACAACTGCTCAAAAGTAAAGCATTCAATGTGTTTAACCATTTAACATTTAGCATTTAAAATTTAACATTATACAAAAGGAGTTTTATGGAAAAAGTTTTAGTGTTAGATTTTGGCGGTCAGTATAAAGAATTAATCGCCAGAACAATCAGAAGTTTAAAGGTTTACTCTATAATTAAGCCGGGTACGATAAGCGTAGAAGAGATTAAAAAAATAGCACCTATCGGCATAATTCTAACGGGCGGACCTCAAAGTGTATATTTAGAAAAAAGCGTTAAGCCAGACCCTGCAATTTTTGAGTTGGGCATACCGATTTTAGGAATATGTTATGGAATGCAACTTATAGCACATATGCTAGGGGGAGAGGTTTCGGGCGAAGGCGCGGGCGAATATGGTCAGTTTAACGTGCTTCCAACACGCGAGTGGGCGCTTGTTACGGACAAGTTCGGCGTACATAATGCAAAGCCTTTCAAAGCACTTATGAGCCACAGAGATAAGGTTGTTCGCGTGCCGGCGGGCTTTGTGCCAACTTCTCACACAGACACGTGCATAGCAAGTATGGACAACCACCACAAAAAAATATACGGCGTGCAGTTTCACCCAGAAGTGTCGCTTACGCAAGGTGGCAAGCAAATCATACAAAAGTTTTTGTATAACATTTGCGAGGCGCGCGGCGATTATAAACTTGGCAATTTTATAAAGGGCATAATCAAAGAGTTGAAAGATAGCATAGGCGACAAAAAAGTTTTGCTTGCGCTTAGTGGCGGTGTAGACAGTAGTGTTTGCGCGGCGCTTTTATCTAAGGCTATTCCAAATCAGTTAACGTGTATTTTTGTAGACCACGGCTTTATGAGACAGGGCGAGGGCGATGAGGTAGAGCAAGTGTTCTCTAATATGGACCTAGACTTTATAAGGGTTAATGCACAGTCGCGCTTTTTGCGCAAGGTAGAGGGCGTGGAAGAGCCAGAGACAAAGCGTAAGATTATAGGCGAAGAGTTTATAAGGGTTTTTGAAGAAGCGGCAGCAAAACTTGGCGACATTCCGTTTTTGGCACAAGGCACAATTTACCCCGATATAGTAGAGAGTGGGGGCGCGCACGGCGCTACAATTAAAAGCCACCACAACGTTGGGGGCTTGCCAGACAACTTAAAGTTTTCTAAACTTGTAGAGCCTCTAAGCAGCCTTTTTAAAGATGAAGTGCGTAAAATCGGTAAGCGACTTGGGCTTCCAGACTTTTTAGTAAACCGCCAGCCTTTCCCAGGACCAGGGCTTGCTATTAGGGTTGTGGGCGAGATTACTAAAGAGAAGTTAGACACACTAAGGGAAGTAGATGCAATAGTTAGGGCAGAACTAGATAAGTTAAGCAAAAAGCCAAACCAGTATTTCGCGGTTTTAACCAACACCAAAAGCGTTGGTGTTAAGGGCGACGATAGAGTATACGACTATGTTGTGGCGGTTAGGGCGGTTGTTACAACAGACTTTATGACCGCTACGTATATGAAAATTCCGTACAAGATTTTAGACACCATAGTTAATAGAATTACAAGCGAGATTAAAACGGTTAGCCGAGTGGTTTACGATGTATCATCTAAACCACCAAGTACGATAGAATGGGAATAGGACCAATTTTAAATTTTAAATGTTAAATTTTAAATGTTTGCAGGCTGACACAAGCGTTTTAGTGAAGTGGTTGGCAAATCAACCTATACCGCTTTAAGCGGGCAAAGCCATTAAACATTTAAAATTAAAAATTTAACATTAAAAAGGAGGGCGCAATGAAAATTGCAAAAAACAAAAATATCCCCGCTGTCTTTGGGGAGAGAGTATTCTCTGATAGTGTTATGAAAGAGCGTCTTCCGAAGGACATTTACAAGGCACTACAAAAAACCAAACTAGAGGGCGGTAGGCTAGAGTTAAGCGTGGCTAATGTTGTGGCTGCTGCTATGAAAGAGTGGGCGGTAGAAAAAGGTGCTACGCACTTTACTCATTGGTTTCAGCCACTAACGGGCATAACGGCAGAAAAGCACGAGGCTTTTATAAGCCCGCAGTCTAACGACAAAGTCATTATGGAGTTTTCGGGCAAAGAACTTGTAAAGGGCGAGCCTGATGCTTCAAGTTTTCCACACGGAGGCCTGCGCGTAACGTTCGAGGCGCGTGGCTACACAGTTTGGGATACGACAAGCCCGGCTTTTATAAAAAACAACACGCTGTATATCCCAACCGCTTATTGCTCTTACGGCGGACACGCGCTAGATATGAAAACGCCGCTTTTAAGAAGTATGGACACTATAAACAAGCAAGCCCTTCGCATACTAAAGTTGTTCGACAAAAGCCCAAAGCGTGTAGATGTAAGTGTTGGTCCAGAGCAAGAGTACTTTTTAGTAGACCGCGAGCTTTACAACAAGCGTATTGACCTACGTCTTGCAGGCAGAACAGTTTTTGGTGCGCGCCCGCCAAAGGGTCAGGAGATGTCCGACCATTATTTTGGTGCTATCAAGCCGCGCGTTTTAAAGTTTATGCAAGAGTTAGATGAGAAGTTGTGGAAGTTGGGCGTTTTTGCAAAAACAAGGCATAACGAAGTTGCGCCCGGTCAGTACGAGTTTGCGCCAGTTTACACTTCTGCAAATTTGGCAACGGACGACAACCAAATCACAATGGAACTTCTAAAAAATCTTGCGCGCAAGCACGGGCTTGCTTGCTTGCTTCACGAAAAGCCGTTTAAAGATGTTAACGGAAGTGGTAAGCACATAAATTGGTCTTTAGCAACCTATGATGGCGCAAACCTTTTAGAGCCGGGTGAGACGCCGTACGACAACGCGCAATTTTTACTGTTTTTGGTGGCAATCGTAAAAGCAATAGATGAGTATCAAGACTTATTAAGGGCTAGTTCAGCCTCTGCTGGTAACGACCACCGCCTAGGTGGACACGAAGCGCCACCTGCTATCATAAGCGTATTTATAGGCACAGAGCTTGCAGAAGTTTTAGAGGCGATAGAGTTAGGTAGCGCATACAAAGGCAAGAAAAAAATGCAAATGGAAATTGGCACAACTGTGCTTCCGCCAATCCCTAAAGACAGCACAGACAGAAACAGAACGTCGCCGTTCGCGTTTACGGGTAACAAGTTCGAGTTCAGAATGTTAGGCTCTAGTTTTAGTGCGGCTGGTCCTACAACTATCATAAACACAGCGGTTGCAGAAATTTTAAGAGAGTTTGCAGATAAGTTAGAGAAGTCTAAAAACTTCAAGCAAGACTTAGCAGCCCTAATAAAAGAAACCTACACAAAGCACAAGCGCATTATCTTTAACGGCGATGGCTACGCGGAAGAGTGGCAAGCAGAGGCTTCACAGAGAGGGCTATCTAACTTAAAAACCACGCCGGAAGCACTTGCCGCTTATAAAGATAAAAAGGCGGTTGGGCTGTTTACAAAGCATAGCGTACTAAGCCGCGAAGAGTTGCTTGCTAGGTATAACATACTTGTAGAAGGCTACTGTATGCAGTTAAATATAGAGGCGCTTTGTATGGTTGATATGGCGCGCCAACTAATACTTCCAGCAGCGCTTCAATATCAAAAAGAGTTAGCAGAACTTTTAAGGCTAAAGTTTAAACTAGATAAGTTTTTTGGTGGGCAAAAAGAAGAAGTGGGCTTAGAGGCACAAGACACATACTTCCCAGTTTGCGCAGAAGAAGACTTGCTAGACAATATATCTAACCTAACAAGCCTGCTTTATAATGTGACAAACGAAGTTGAGATTTTGCTAGAGCAAGCACAAGCAAAAACAGAGGAGGCAAGCCAAAAAGGCTCTGACCCAATAAGTGTTGCAACTTTTTACAAGGACGAAATAGTGCCACTTATGGTAGAACTTAGGGAAGCGGCAGATGAACTTGAGTTGTTAGTTGCAAAAAAGCATTGGCCAATACCTACGTACGTAGAGTTGTTGTTTGATATTTAGTATCTAATGTTAAATGTTAAATGGTAAATTTTTAATGGTTTAATTCATTAACGATACAACGTTTGAACAGCCCGCAGTAATAATTGCGGGCTGTTTGCATATAATTTTCGTTTTGCTTTTTCCGCGACAGCGGGTGAAATCATTCAACATTTAACATTTAAAATTTAACATTAGCACATTGCCTTTGTTCGTGGTTTTGCATATAATGTAGTAGTAGCGCGCGCTCTGCGTATAATAACTAGGCGGGCGGTTAATACTAAATGTATGATTATATACAATTCACCAAGTAATGCTATATTTATATACAACCCTGTTGCAGGTAGGGGGCGAATAAAAAAAAGGTTAGGGCTTATTATTATAAGGCTTAACAAGCGCTTTGGCAAAGTAGATGTTAAAGAGACCAGCAAAAAGGGCGATGCCCTAGAGTTTGCTAAAGAGGCTTGTGGTAGGTACGAATATATAATTTTTGGCGGGGGAGATGGCACATTTAACGAGATTGTAAACGGCATAGCCTGCTATAAGCCTAGTCCCATTTTGGGCTACATACCAAGCGGAACAACGTGCGATATTGCCTCTAACTTTAAACTGCCGCGAAACATATTGCGCGCGCTAGAGATTATAGAAAATGGTATAGCCAGCAAAAAGGCGCTAGAGATAGACGCGCTTAAAATAAACGAAGTTTACGCCGTGTATGCTGTGGGGGCAGGAAGTTTAGTGTCTATAGGCTATAAAACGTGCCAAAACAAAAAAAACCGCATAGGGCGACTGGCATATTTTTTGGGTGCGCTTAATATTAACAAGCACATTAAAGGGCTTGATATAGAAAGCATAGAGTTAAAAGATAACACAAATATGGCAAGCGCTTCAAAGGGCGCTTCCCTTCTACTAGTTTTAAATTCTAAGCACGTTGCGGGCGCTAAAATAAACAGAGGCTACAAGCACGATAGCGGAAGCGCACAACTAATACTAGTTAAAAAAACAAGCAACAACAAAATCAGAAAATTTTTGTCTGTCGCATCTGCTCTAATGTTTTTACGCTTCGCAAAAATAGAAGGCGACTTTTACACAAAAAATCTAAGCAGAACAACAACATCTAACCTAAAAATAAAAACCCAAAACGCCAACTGGTCTATAGATGGCGAAAAATCTAAAACCCTAAACAAAAGCAACAACATAGAAATAAAAGTACTTCCAAAACACATAAGGCTAATAGTAGGCGAAAACACCGCCTAGCAAACCGCTAAAACAACTTTCTAAAAAAATACTTCGGCAGATGTTACCGAAGTATTTAAAATTTATGTATACTGTTTTGGCGTTTTTCTTTGTTTTGATATCTTTTTGTAATCTCGCTTTGTATGAACAACGCCCACTATAACAATTAAATCGGCTCTGTTATCAAATAAAATAATGTATGGGTTTATTACCGACTTTCTCAAATTTTCAAACCTATCAGAATGCCCTTCCACAATAGGATAGATGTTTGGGTTTTCAGAAACTTTTTTTATTTGTAGGTTAATTTTTGTAACTTGCTTAGAGGCAATATTTACGCTGTCTAAAGCAATGTAGTTATAAATGCTATCTATGTCGGCAAGGGCTTCGTCTGTTAATACAGTTTGCTTCATTATTTAATACCGTACCTCTCATTTAAAGAATCAAACGAGTATTCTACATATTTACCAAGCTCGAAGTCGTGTATACCCTTTTCTGCCTTAGCAAGCAAAAATTCGTTAAAAGTTTCATCTTGCAAAATAGATAAAAGTTCAGCCTCGTCGGAAGTCAGTAGACTAGTTTTAATAATTGTTACCAAGTCAGAGTTTGTAATACTATAACTAGCCATAAGTTGCTTAAGGTCGTTTGCAAATTGTTTTTTGTTTGTTTTCATTTTATCGCCCCCACTATTTTTTGTATGCTAATAGTATACACCAAAAACCAAAAGAAGTCAATAAGTTAACAAATAATTTTCATTAAGCCGGTAGTTTTAGAGATTTGGTTTTAACAGGCAAGAATAGCACAAGAAAATAGTTGTGAAAAAAATGTGAAAAAATATGAAAAAGTTGTTAAAAACAGTTGCTTTTTATTTTTATTTGTGATAGAATACAAATATAGTTTAAATATTCGGTTTAAGCAATTCGAAAAACAAAAGAAACAAAAATCAAAATCAAACAAACAAAAGAACAAATAAGGGGGATACGAGAAATGGAAAAAACTAATTTAATTTTACCAGAGGGCGGGCGAGAAGTAAGTGATACGCAACTAGAGGGCATAAGTGGCGGAAGCGATAGCAGTTTTATTACGGCAGAGTACGCAAGGCTTAGTGAAGTTGCTGTAAATACGCCGGGCTGGAGATTCGACAAGGTTACAACTTCTAGGGGCAACATTGTGCATACAGAAATAAGTGATGGAAAAAGTTTTTTATTTAGTATGCAAACGTGTAGCAAAAATGGCGATGTAGTAAGCGCACAAATGGTAAACGCAAGTAAGCCAAGCGATGTTAATCAAAATTGGGATTACTTAGGCGGCTCGTTTATTGTAACACCTATGTAGGTTATCTTATATAGGCAACTTCGAAAAACAAACAGAAATCAAAACCTAAAACGTAAAGATTAAGTCACAAAACAAATAACTAAAACAAAAACGTAAAGCATTCGTTTACGTACGAGAAAAAACAAAATAAGAAAAAACGAAAAAACAAATAAAAGGGCGTAAGGCATTCGTTTACGTACACGAAAAAAACAAGGGGAAAAATTATGTCTAAAACAACTAATTTGATTTTACCAAACTTGGGTAAAGAATTAAGTAACAAGCAAATGCAAAGGGTAGAAGGGGGAAGTGATGCTTACGTAGTGTCTGAATACCTTCGACTAAGCGAGATAGCATCAAATACAGACGGCTGGAGCATAGATAGAAAAATGTTTTTTGGCGGGGCTACTGTCCACACACAAATTCAAGATGGCAAAGGCTTTATGTTTGGTATACATAGAAGCACAGACTCGGGCTGTGTTATAAGCGCGCAAATGCGCAACAGCAAAAAGCAAAGCAACGCAAAACAAAACTGGATATATGTAGATGGGCAGTTTACGCCAACAACCAATGTCTAGTGCTTGATATGTAAATTTTTTGTCTGAGTGCCTCCGCAGTTTTAAGGTAGCATTCAGCAGTGTGCGTGCGGGCGTAGTCACAAGGTCAAAAAATTTACGTACCTGCGCACCATCATTCAACACAACTTAGAACTGATAATATTAAACAAAATATTTTAAGATAATGTGTCAGGGGGAATTACTTATGGAAAAAACAAATTTGGTTTTGCCAAAAGAGGGAAAGGAAATGCAAAACTCACAAATGCAACAAGTGGTAGGTGGGTGCGATAGTGCTTTTGTAATGGCAGAGTTTACAAGGCTTAGCGCGGCGGCGAAGAGCAACAGCGGTTGGACACTTTCTGTAGACCACGATGAAGTTTGGGGTGAGATTAAAACCTCTATTAAAGATGAAAAAGGGCTTATGTTTAAAGCAATTGCAAACGAGAGCGGGCGCATTTTAAACGCCACAAAATACAGCAACAAAAAAGAGAGTTGGGCTTACTCTAATGGTAAGTTTACATTGCAACCACCAAATTTCAACTAACGGATAGTTGAATTGATAGTTAGTTTAATAGATAGTTAGGTTAATTTATAGTTGGGCTAAAATAAGCCTACCACAAAATTAAAGTAAATAACAAAAATATTTATAAAATGCTGGGTGTGTAAAAGAATTTACATATCCAAAAGGGGAGGACATATTATGTCTAGGAAATTTAAATTACACTTGCCAGAGTTTGGCGAAGAACTTGATGAGTACGCAATGCAAGAGTTAGAGGGCGGAAGTAATGAAGTAAGCAACTTTGTAGCAGCAGAGTGGGAACGCCTATCAGACAAAGCAAACAGAAGACCTGGCTGGGCGGTAAACCAAGCAGGCAGAGCCTCACACGTAATAAGAGACTGGCGCGGGGCGCAATTAATGCACGCAAGGTTCGATGGCGAGGGCAATATTCTACACGCCCACAGAATAGCAACAAGAAACGAAGACGGCTGGATATACCAAAACGGAACTCTAAGCCCAATTACAAGGCGCTAAAGCAAACATCATACTAAGAACTTAAAAACAAATTAGTATCACCAAAAAAACGCAAATACTAAAAAACAAAATTACAAAAAATACAATGGGCGGCTTCAGAAAATATGAAGCCGCCCTTTGTAATTTTTTCTAATAGGCGCTTTCTGCAATTGTTAAAAAACTATTAACAATTTTAACAAATAAAAATTTGTTAAAATTGTAAAAAACACTTGCTAAATTTAGTAAAATATGTTAAAATAATGTACAAGGTTTATGCTAAGGGGGCAAAAGTCTTGTGCATTATTTTCATTTATTGAAAGATGGGCTTTCTTTGTTACATAAAAATTGCAGACACGGCAAATTTATGAACAAACGCATAAAAATTAATCAAACGCGAAGCAAACACATATAATATATAATACGAGTGGCGCTTAAAAGGTAGGGCTTTAAAAACGAAAACTGGAAAACCTAAAACTGAGATGCGGGGCGCTAGGCACATATAACAAAACAAAAAGGGGAAGAAAAAATGCAAAAATCTAATTTGGTTTTGCCACAAGAGGGCAGAGAAGCCAGTTTGTCTGAGCAACAAAACATTATCGGCGGAAGTTGGTATACGGAAGTTGTTCAAACAATTAATTATTTAGGTAACCACACGCGTGGCTTTACACCGTCTCACGGTGCGACAATAACGGTCGAGTCGCCCGACCAATCTATCAGCCTACAGCAAATGTTTGCGGGTACACCGCTATCAAGGCTTATGCCACCAGAAAATCTAGGCTCAGTCCAAAAACTTAATATTTATACTGCAGCAAGGGGCAGAATTGATGCTCCGGGCGTTTTAAACATACGCGCAGATAGGGCTGCGGGCGTGGTTTCTAGGGGCGACACTT
This sequence comes from Bacillota bacterium, assembly GCA_009786825.1. Lineage (GTDB taxonomy): Bacteria > Bacillota > Clostridia > Christensenellales > WQRI01 > WQRI01. Next base: position 26,272 of record WQRI01000001.1, on the reverse strand, counting down.
TTATGTGGATAACAAGGTAATAGAGTAAAGTGGTAACAGAGGCAGTAACCACAGAATGCTTATAGGGAAAGAGCAAACTTAAGGGGCAAACTTAAAAAAATATTTAACATACCCAAAACAAACAAACTAGATAAGGGGGATACAACTTATGCAAAAAGTTAAGCAAAATGAATGGGGGGCGCTTGTTCTACCAACGGGAAGCGAACTCTGCGTAAACGAAATGCAGTACATAGAGGGCGGCAGTGGCATAACTATACGCAACATAGAAATAATGGAAGACCTAGATATTAACGCGCCAGGAATGAATGTTCAGGTTGGTGGCGCGGGGGTTAGCGTAGACTTTTTACAAGCGTGTGGAACGCTTAGAATAGGGGTTGAGAGAACAGTAAATGTAGCGCCACGCGCAACGCAAGTGGTTCAACCAGTAATTACTTTTAACGCGGCAGTAAGACAGCCAGCGGTACAAGTGCCGTCTAGAGCGGTTGCGGCAGTTTGTACACCAACTAATTTGTGGTACAGAACATACGCGGGCAGAAATGCAGCGCCGGGTACTATAAATTGGGCAAGATAAAGTCTTAAAATGTTAAATTGTAAATGTTAAATGTTTAATGGTTTCATCGCTAGCGCGCAATAATTTAACATTGAAAATTTAAAATTGAACATTTACACAGGGGGAAATTTAGAATGAGAAACGTATCTAAATTAGTAGTGCCAAATAGTGGCAACCAAATAGAATATAATCAAATGCAATATGTAATAGGCGGTTGTGCTAACTGGGGCAACGTAGTAAACAGAGTAGGTTCAACCTTGCAAAGCCACGGGGCTAGTTTATCGGGTGTATCTTCGTTTGCAGACTTACGACCAAACGCTGATATAAATTTTGTAACTCTAAGCACAAATGCGCCGGGCGGGCTAGCGCAACAACTTGCAGGCACACCACTTGGTAGCTTAAACCATAATGGCAATTTGCTTAGGGGTATTCATACTTTAGTTATTGTTCCGTATTCGGCGCACGCAAGCGGTACAGTAAGGGCGGGCGCAGGTTCTACGCCGGGTAGGTGGTATATGACTTGTGCGTGGGCTTCTACTTTGCTAGGGCTTAGGTAGTTGAACAAATAACAAATAACAAATTACAATGTACAAATGTTGAACTCACTAAATGCCAAGCGCTTGAACAGTTACAAATTGATAATTTAACATAATAAAACTAATAAAAATTTCTAACGCTGAGATGTTCAAATGTTGCGGTAATAATGAGTTAAATATTTGTAATTTGTACACTGTAATTTGTAATTTTAAAAAAGGGGTTAATATGGGTAACAATTTAATACTGCCGAGTGGTAGAGAGATAGATGCAGAAATGCTTCAATACATAGAGGGCGGAAATAGCGGAATATCTATACGCAATTTAGAAATTACAGAAAGCATATACGTAGATGCGATAGGCGGTAGTGTAGATGTTGCGGGTGGTGGTGTGTATGCGGGGCTTACGGGCGAAAACTTTAGGGCATATCTTAACAGAACTGTAGAAGTTATACAGCCACCAAACTTGGTTGTTTCTCCGCGGTTTTATTACAGACCTGCACCGGCGCCGGCTGTTATTTGTAAGCCGGTATGCGCGGGCTATACAACAACACCGCTAACGCCAGACAGTTGGACTATTTTACCGGAACACCATAGGCGCAGGTAAGAGAGAAATATAAAAGATAAAAGATAAGAGATACAAAACGGAAGGGGAATTTTAAAATGGATAAAGTACAAACAAGGTTAATTTTGCCAAGCGGGCGGCAAGTAAGTGAGTGTGAGGCGCAGTACTTAACGGGCGGTGGCTCTGCAGAACTGTTTAACGCCATATTTAGTTTAGCGCCTACGGGTGTTAATGTAAAAAGGGTTGGCGGTGCAAATGGCTGGCAGTCTGTTACGATTTCTACTTATGGGGGCAGCTTAGCGGACGCGCTTCGCGGAAACAGCCTACAACACTTACTGCCTTATCACGCGCCGGCAGACACATATTCTTTAACCATAAAACCTATACAAGTTTTAAGGGCTACGGGCGGGGGCGGAATAACAACTTGTAATGCGGGTGGCGGAAGCCGTGTGGTTATGGACTCGCGCTCTGCAACAAATGTAATGCGCGCAGCACTACCGGGGACAAGTATAGCTTATCCCTAAAGGGTAGGGGTCAGCGTTCAGGGATAAGCGACCAGTCTCAACATAACTTAGAACATTAATGGTGAGTTGTGGCTTTGGCAGAAAAGAAGGAACAGAAAAGAAATATTTAATATGAAACTACATCGGGGGGAATAGATTTATGACACAAAACAAAGGGTTAGTATTGCCAACGGGGGGCATACAAACAAACGAAAATGAAATTCAGTATATAGAAGGTGGCGCGCTTGCTACTGGCTTGATAATTGCGGGCGGGCTTGCAATTGGAAGCCTAGGTATGCTTGCGGGTGAAGGGCTTTACAGATTGCTAGGCGGGCGAGCGGGTACGCCGGTAGCGACACCGCCGGGTTTTGATATGGGCAATTTTAGACTATTAGAAAGAGAGCAACCGGGCGAAGTGCGCCGTAGGTTTAGCCCAGAGGGTGATAGGGCGTTGCAAGAACTTATAGATGCAGGCTGGCTTAGGGGCGACAACAACAGCATAATACACGGGGATATATTTTACAATGGCTACAACGGGTAACGGCTACAACGGATAAGCTTGTTAAGTAATAAATCAGAAAAATAACAAATAACTATAAAGGGGATTAGGCTATGAATAACGAAAAAAGTTTAATAGTGCCAATAAGTGGCGGCGAAATGAACAAGTACGAGATGCAAACTATAGAGGGTGGGTCTACTATAGGTCCGGGTCTTGTTGGTCCGCAATATTTGCTAGACAGAATAAACGCAATAGATGCGGCGCTGCGTACTTTAGGGCAGGTTACAGACGGCATAACGCCGCACATTTGTGATAGGGGCTATTGGTGGTTTGGTGACCAAAATACTGGTAGGCGTGCAATAGGTGCGGACGGGGCTACTGGCGCGCAAGGTCCGCAAGGGCCACAGGGCGCTCAAGGCTTGCAGGGTCCACAAGGACCGGCGGGTCCGGCGGGGCAAGGCTTGTCTGCTGAAGAGATATATCATTTAAGGGGACTAGAGAGCAGAATGCTTGTTATAGAAAGGGCAATAGAAAACTCTGTAGAAAACGGGGTGTCTGCAAGCGTAATAAACACAATGATGAATGACATAGCACAGTTGCAAGAAAGCGTAAGCGTGCTTCAACATCAGATGATAGATATGGCGCAACAAGTGCAAGACATCGGCGGGCGAATAGATGGTATGCCAATTACTCAGCCGTATATAACACCGCAACCGCGCGAGTTTGTAGGGTACGGTGAGGGCTACTTACCACCAGTAATAGAACAACCAACTCAACCAACACTTGTAATAGACAACCTAAGGATAATGTCGAATATTAGAATTAATACGAATTATTAATTTTAAATGTTAAGTTTTAAATGTTAAATGGTTACGACCGCTTGTGCGGTAAAAGATTTTAAGTAGTCACCCTGAACGAAGTGAAGGGTCTAGCGAAGCGAAAATTAGCAAAGAGTTTTAAAAAGACAAAACAAAAGGTTTTTTGAAAAAATTTTCAAAAAACCTTTTTTGGTTGTTTGCTTGATTTTTTTTTTGGTTTAATGTATAATGTATAAATACATAGAAAAAAATCAACTATGTCACGGAACAGAAAACATAAATAGTCGGGCTAAGCAAACTTAACAGCCCGACACGGCGAGTGTCGAATGAGAAGTTTGAGGTTAGAAACAGATGGGCTTGTGGGCTTTGAGGGCAAGCAAGTAATAGAGTTTGGAGACGGCGGAATTGTAGAATTCTCGCAAGGCATTATAAATTGTGTAGAACTTGCGCTTTATGGCTTGAAGCCCGAGATAGATGTAGATACTTTGGTAAAGGCTGGCTCTAAAACGGCAAGGGTTAGTTTTACTTTTTCGGTTACAGACCAACATATGCAACCCAAATATACATTTTTGGTAGAGCGAATATTCAGGGCAAAGAAAAACGAAACAAAGGCAAACGAGCTGTATGGGGCAGAACTTTTTGAGATTAAACAAAACGGCAGAATTATGCTTGCAAATACTTCTAGCCTTGTAAGCCAGTATATAAAAAATGTTTTGGGAAAAACGAGAGAGCAGTTTAAAAATTATATAAACGAAGAAAGGCAAAAAAGCACACAGCAATTGGGGCAACAAGGCATACAGCAAAGCGAACAGCAAGGCGGACATCACGGGGGACAACAAGCGGGGCAACAAGGGCTACAGCAAAACGAGCAACAGAGCGAACAGCAAAACGAAGTGCAAAGCAAGCAAAACACAACGCTAGAGCAACTTCAAAAAAGAATGAGCGAGATTAAAGAAAACCACGACAAAGCAATCTCAGAGCAACAAACACAGTTAGGGCAACAAATAGAGCAAGCACAGGGGCAACAGATAGAGCAACAGCAAAACGCTCAGAATGCTACAGCGAGCCAACAAAACAAACAAAACAATACAAAAAATTATATTAGCCTAGTAAATACAATGGGTGAGGCAAACAAAATGAAAGTTCAAAGTAAAGAAAACATTGTAGGGGAAAAAAACAGGGCGGACAACAAAGCGAATATCGGGGCGAACATCGGTGCGAGTGCGGGCGCAGATAGCCTTACGCTTGCTACGCTACTAAATATAACCGCGTCAGAGTTTAGCGCAGATGTGCTAGACAAAATGCTAAAAAAAGAAACAGAAAAGGCAATGTTAGAGGGTGAGATGAAGGCTTTGTCTGCTTTTTCTATTTTAAATATTGGGACGCTAGAGCGTGGTCTAAAAGAGAGAGAGAAAGAAGTTAGCACGCTTAAAGGCAAATTAGCAGACTTAGAAAAAACCAAAGCAAATAGTTTTTTGCTAGATACAGAAAACTACGACATTCTAACGCAAAGGCAAGTAGAATTAGAGTACGAAGGGCAGTATATTACAGACAAAGAAGACAAACTGAAACTTGCAAGGGCTGCTTTAAGTTTAACACCGCTAAGCAAAAGGCTACAAAAACTACGCGGGGCTGTGCTAAAAGATAGGCTAGCATCAAGCGAGGCGGGCAGTAAACTTGATGGACTGCTAAAAAACTTGGAAGAAGCAAACGAAGCAATATTAGAAAGAGAGGCTCAACTTAAACAAACTAGCATAGAGTTAATTGAGAGAAAAGCGCACATACAAAACTTTATTCCGCGCCTAGAAGTAGAAGCAATAAACTTAAAAAGGCGACAAGACTTACTGAAAGATTTTGCTAACAAAGAAGCCGAGTACGAAAGGCTGTTAAAAAACCGTGCAGAGTACGGACGACTTAAAGACGCGTCAGAGCGCTATTTAAAAGAACTTAGGTCGGCGCACAATAGGGTTGTTGTCTCACCGCAGATAATGGAGGCTATTAAAAGGGCTTGGGAGTTAGAGATTAAGCGCGACAACTTAGAGGCTCAACTAAAAGCAATAGAGGCGCAAGATGTAAAGCGCGGCGCTCAGAGAAACTCTCTAACAAGAGAGATAGACACCATTAAAACAGTTGTAAAGCGCATAGAAGCAGACCTGTCCCGCGTAGACAGCGCCATAGAAAAACTCTACGACATAGATGAAAAAGCAGACCGCCACATAGTATTAACCAACGCTCAAAAAGAGGCTTACGAAATGGAAAAAGCAATTGCAACAGTTAAAATACTAAATGATGCAATTGCACTAACAACTTCGCAAAACGAAAAACTTCTAGAAAAAATAGATATGCGCTCTAACACAATACTAGATATGTTAGATGAAGACAAAGCGGCAACTTCGGCAATAGCAAGGCTAGAAGAACAACTTACCTTTAAGTTGATGCAGCGCGAAGACTATTTACAGAAAAATTCTTTTGCTATACGCACAGCAAATTTAAACGAGGGCGATAGTTGTCCCGTGTGTAGCACTATGCTTCAAAAAAATCCGGTAAGACAGCATATGATACCGCTTGAAGCGTTTGACAGCGAGTTGCAAGACTTACGCACGCAAATATCACAAACTCAGCACAAGAAAGAAGCCGCAATAAAGAAGTTTGCGTCCCTTACCGCGCGCTCTGAAGAAAACAAAAGGCAAATAGACAACAACCTAACGCTTATAAGCGCAAAAGAATTAGAGCGCGACAACCTACTTACAAAGTGGTCGCACATTGGTGGCGATACAGAGCAGATGTACGAAGCGCTTAAGATGTATTCAGAGCGCGTAGAAAAACTAGAAAGCCTTGTGGCATCTTACGTTGCGCTTAAAAACGAACTTCATATAAACGAGAAAAACCACCTAGAGCGCTGGACAAAACTAGACAGTTTAAATAAAGAGTTATTCACAAACTCTACAATATCGCGCCAACTTAACGCAGACATCGCGCAGATTAATATGCAGTATTATAAGTATGCAGATGCGCTTGGTGGTGGCACGGCTAAAGATGCAGATATTCTTATAAAGAAGTCTGAGCGTCAGCGCTTCGATATAGAAGCCAAAATAAAAGAGCAAGAAGATTTAAGGGCTAAACTGCTTTTGGATATTGCTAAAAACGACAACCACATATCAGAGTGTGCGTTAGAGCTTGCTAACATAAAAAAGCACGGCGAGCAAGCGGCGGCTGTTATAGATGAGATTCAGGTGCTTAAGCGCAACCTAGGCATAATGGGCAAACAACCACACGCAGAGATAATCACAATAACAAATACGCTAACCAAAAACAGCGAGAAAGAAAATAAACTTAAAGATGATAGGGCAAAGGCAGAAAACGCATACTTGAAAGAAGCCGAAAAACTAAGGCTTAACACGGCAGACCTAGCGCGTAAAGAAGCCGAGTTAATAGCGCTAGAGAGCGAGATAGAAACAAGGGCAAAGGACGAGGGCTTTGAGGATATAGAAAGCATACAAGATTTTATAATATCGCAAGCAGAACTTAGGGCGCTTAACAAAGATATAGAAAGCCACAAAATTGAGACGGCGGTTGTTAAGTCTAAGTTAGACAGCCTTAAGCCTAACAAGCGCGGCAAAGCGATTGAGAGCAAAGAGTTAGATAGGCTTGTGTATAATATTACGGCTACAACGGACGAGATTATACAAGCAAAACTAGATGTAGAGTCGCTTAAGCAACAAATTGCAGATGCTAAAAAGACGTCGGATAGGCTAGCCGAGATAAAGGCAGAATCAGACCAAATTGCTAAAGATGGCGAGATTACAGCGCAACTTTACAAGGCGCTTAAAAATGGTGCGCTAGACAAACAAATATCACCAGCGCGCCTTAACACAATTATAAACAAAGCAACAAGCAGGCTAGTAAAGTCTACAAGTGGCAGGTACGAACTCGAAGCGCAAGATAATATACTGCGCATAGTAGATAACTTTAAAGGCAGACAAAGAAAAGAGTTGCAAATGCTATCAGACGACGAATTTAACCAAGTTGTTTTGGCACTAGCAAATGCAGTTTGATAATTGAACACTTAACATTGAATACTGAACAATTGTTACACGCTAGCGCGAGCAAAGTTTATTTGCAAACTGCATTGAAATTTAAATTCTGGCTGTTCAAAAGTTTCTGTATTAAGGGGCTAAGCCATTGTTCAATATTCAGTGTTCAATGTTAATTGAAAAAGGAGTTTTCGTGAGAGAAATAACAAAACGTGCTGACGATTTTGCTCGTTGGTATACAGATGTAGTAATAAAAACAGAACTTGTAGATTATGGTCCGGTTAAGGGTACGATGATAATCAGACCCTACGGCTATGAGATTTGGGAGATTATAAGGGCAGAACTTGATAGGCGCATAAAAGCAAAGGGGCATAAAAATGCTTACTTTCCGCTGTTTATCCCAAAAAGTTTTATAGATAAAGAGGCAAAGCACATAGAAGGTTTTGCGCCAGAACTTGCGCTTGTGACCCACGTGGGTGACGAGAAACTAGCAGAGCCTTTGGCGGTTCGCCCAACTTCAGAAACTGTTATTTGCTTCGCGTTTGCTAAGTGGCTTAACAGTTATAAAGATTTGCCAATTTTAATAAACCAATGGGCTAATGTTGTTAGAATGGAAAAAACGACGCGTCCGTTTTTGCGCACAACAGAGTTTTTGTGGCAAGAAGGGCATACGCTTCACGAGTCGCAGACCGAAGCAGAGAAGCATACGCTAGATATGCTTGAAGTGTATGTAGACTTTTTTAAAGAAATTTTGGCAATAGATGCGCTTTATGGGCAGAAAACAGAGTCGGAAAAATTTGCGGGTGCGCACACAAGTTATACTATAGAGACCATAACTCAAGATGGCAAGGCGCTTCAGTCGGGTACATCGCACTATTTGGCGCAAAATTTTTCCGTGCCGTTTGATATAAAGTATTTATCGAGAGCGAACAAGCACGAGTATCCGCACCAAACAAGTTGGGGGGTAAGCACTAGAATGATGGGCGCGCTTATAATGGCGCACTCAGATGATAACGGGCTTGTGCTACCGCCAAATGTCGCGCCTTTGCAAGTAAGGGTTATACCAGTTGCAAGCCATAAAGAAGGCGTTAAAGAAAAATGCGCCGAGTTGGTAGAAACGCTTGTTAAAAAGGGGATAAGGGCAGATGCCGACTTTTCAGATAATACGCCGGGCTTTAAATTTGCGCAAGCAGAAATGCTAGGCATACCGATTAGAATAGAGTTAGGTCCGAAAGATATAGAAAATGGGCAGTTTGTTTTAGTTAAAAGGATAGGGGGTGTATGCGAAAAAAGCATACAACAAGGCGACAAAGGCAATAAAGGTAAGACTGAAAAAGATGACAAGCCAAAAAAAGAGAAAAAGATTATACCGCTAAGCAAGGCAGCCACACAAGTTAGCAAAGCACTAAAAGAAGTACAAAACTTTTTATATACACAAAACAAAAACTTGCTTAGCAAAAAAACAATAGAAGTAGACACGCTAGAAAAATTAGGTGGGGCGGTAGAAAGCGGTCAGTTTGCAAAAACAAATTGGTGTGGGCTAAATGCGTGCGAAGAAGTTGTAAAGCAAAAATACGCGGCTTCGGCGCGTGCAATTCCGCTAGATATTGCGCTAGACAAAAAATTTAAACCAAAAAAGGCTTGCGCTATTTGTGGAAAGCCAGCAGTAACGGTTGTAATTTTTGCTAAAGCCTATTAGTTTTAGGCTCTACTCGTTTTGGGTGTATTAATATTTGCCGTACTAAGCGAACTAGTGCTGTAAAATTTTTTAAATAAATTTTGTTAAAACGCTTGCTTTTTTCTTAACTTTGTGTTAATATATATGTAACAATATTCACAAAAAAACAAAAAAAGGGGAAAAGCAAATGAGTAACAAAATTAACAAGGGCAACAAAAGCCAGTCAGAAAATCAAACAGAAAACCTAGTTCTACCAGAAATAGGTCAAGAAACAGACACGGCAGAAATGCAAGACATTGAAGGCGGCAGTAGGAACGCAGCCAAATGGATAGCCGCAGGCACAGCAATGGCAGGTCTAGCAGTAGCCGCGGGCGGTATGATATTTGGCGGAACATCAGGTGGCGCGGCTGCAGAAGTTACAGCGCTTAGCAAGGGTGGGAATAAGTCTAAGTCGGGTCTTCCAACGCCGGACATAAACGCGTTTCAAAGTTATGAAAGAAACGGAACACAACTTATAAGTTTAGCAGGTGCAGACTTTTGGACACTAAAGTCAGACCTTATAGACGGTTCTACAAACCCAGACTACACAAGAGAGTGGCTGGCTCAAGCAACGCCAGTTAATCAGTAGTAATTGGTGCAGCAATCTAGCAACAAACTACAAAAAGGGATAGCAAAGCTATCCCTTTATCAATTTGTTTTAATAATTATTTGTTTATTTTGCTTTGTGCTATAAGCGCCTTATAGACTATTAACTACAAATACAACTGCGCTTGCTATAGACAGCGCAAAGCCACCAAAAATTAGTGCTAGAACCAAATACTTAAACTTGTACGTGTTGTTCATTTTAAGTTGCACGCGTATAAACATAAAGGCAAACCAACCTATTATAACAGACAAAAACACAAAGCCAAAGTATAAGGCTTGCTCGCCAAAAACGTCACTCGGCATAAAAAATATACTAAGTAGCAAAGCGGTTATCCCCATAACAAAACTAACAGGTGCCATATTCAAAGCCCTATTTCCCATCTCAACATAACTAGCCCAACTCTCAGGCTTATTTTCAGGAACTTCAAGTTTTATACGTTTTTTCTTACCCATAATTTTTTTAATTTGTGCTAACAAATTTTTCAGCCTTAAACTACAGAAGTGGTGAGACCACCTTTTGTTCTATGATACAAAAATTTACGCAAGAAGTCAAGCGTTTACAGATATGCCAAAATATTTTCACAGTAGATTTTGCGAAAAAACTTTTTTTAAAGCAACAAGTGCGTTGCTTTTTTCTTGTGTATGTGATATAATTATGGGTATGAGAGTTACGATTTTAAATGGTCCTAACTTAAATTTGTTGGGACAGCGGGAAATTGAGATTTACGGAAGAGAGAGTTTAGAGTCTTTAAATGGTAGGCTTTTAGATTTTGCTAAAGAGAAGGGGTTAAGTTTAACCTTTCACCAAACTAGTTTTGAGGGCGAGATTATAAACATTATTCATACGTGTAGCGACGACTTTTTGGTTTTAAACGCGGGGGCTTTGTCGCATTATTCTTATGCTATTAGGGACGCGATTGCAAGTGTTGGCATACCTGTAATTGAAGTTCATATATCTGATGTGTCTGCAAGAGAGCCGTTCAGACAAGTTAATGTGCTGAAAGATGTATGCAAAGACTTTGTTTACGGCAGGGGCGTTAATGGGTATTTTATAGCGCTAGAGCGCATTATCAAGTTAATGAATAACGAATAGTGGCACACGAATAACGCTAAACTCGCACCGCGAGAAAATTTTTGTAAAGGGTTATGGCAAAGGTAATAGTTTTAGTTGGAATGGCAGGGGTTGGTAAGTCTACAATTGGTGAGGCTTTGGCTTGCCTTATGGGTGTAGAGTTTGCAGACACAGATAAGGCGGTAGAGCAAGCGTCCGGGCTTAGTTTGGTCGAGTTGTTTGACAAGGTTGGGGAGAGTGGCTTTAGACAAATTGAGAGCGCTATGCTTGAAGTTTTTAAGAGCATAGAAAACGATTGTGTTTTGGCAGTTGGCGGTGGCATAATACTGAGTGAGAAAAACCGCGAAGTGCTAAAAAACAAAAAGTTTTTGGTAGTGTTTTTAGAAGATGATATAGAAGCGATTTATAAAAGGCTACACACCAAACAGCGCCCGCTTTTTACGGACATCAGCCTAGATAAGTTTAAGCAAGTGTATGCAGAGAGACTGCCGCTTTATGCAGATGTAGCGAACGGCGTGCTTGATATTAGGGGGATGAGTGTAGAGCGCGCGGTTAAGCAGTTGAATAGTTTAATACCTATACTATATTTGGCACACACGAAGTGTAAAGTGTAGAGTGTAAAGTGTAAAGTGATTTCACACGCTTCGCGTGAAAAAATATTTTATGCGTATTTTAAAAAAAGGAAAAAGGAAGTTTTATGGAAAACGTTCAGTTAAATGTTAATGCCCTTAGGTTTTTGGGGCTAGACCAAATAGAAAAGGCTAAGAGTGGTCACCCCGGCATTGTGCTTGGGGCAGCCCCTATGCTTTATACGTTGTATACGCGCCATATGCGCCACAACCCTAAAAACCCGCACTACGCCGGGCGCGATAGGTTTGTTTTAAGCGCGGGACACGGAAGCGCGCTGTTATATGCTATGCTTCATTTGTGTGGCTATAACATAACAAAAGAAGACTTAAAGCAGTTTAGAAGCCTAGCCTCTAAAACCGAGGGTCACCCAAAACTTAACGTGGGTTTAGGTATAGAAGCAAGCACGGGCGCTTTGGGTCAGGGCTTTGCAAACGCTGTTGGTATGGCACTTGCAAGCAAACACTTTGCGACAAACTTTAATACGGCGGAAGCAACCCTTATAGACAACTATACGTATTGCTTGGTGGGCGACGGGTGCTTAATGGAAGGTATTGCTTACGAGGCGGCGTCACTAGCGGGAAGTTTGGGGCTTTGTAAACTTATTGTGCTGTACGACAGCAACGATATGACAATAGAGGGCAGAACAGAAATCACATATAAAGAAGATGTGGCAGCCACTTATAGAGGTATGCATTGGAATGTTTTAGAAGTGGCAGACGGCAGATGTGTAGAGAGTATAGATGCGGCAATCACCCTTGCAAAGTCGGGCGACACAAAGCCCACTTTAATAATTGTTAAAACAAAACTTGGGTATGGCTCGCCAGCGTCTGACACGCCGGGCGCGCACGGCTCGCCGCTTGGGGCAGACGGCATTACTGATACGCGCAAATATTTTAAGTATTCTCACCCACCATTCGAGACCCCGCCACAAACAGCAACCTTTTTTAAGCAAAAGATGGGCGAGTGGGCAAAGTGGGAAGAAGAGCATAAAAGGCAAGTAAGAGAATACAAAAGGAAACAGCCAGAACTTTACGATAAGTATTTAGCCTTTTTTGATAGCAAAAAGGCGGTGCAAAAAGTTATGGCAGAGAGCGACTTTTGGGCTGATGATGGCAAGCCAAAGGCATCTCGTGAGTATAGCGGGTTGGTGCTAAACAAACTAAATAAGTTGTTGCCAAACCTTATTGGTGGCTCTGCAGACTTAGGTCCTAGTTGTAAAAGTTATTTAAGTGGCGCGGGCGACTATCACGTAAATCCGGTAGGAAAGGGTAAGAATATTGCGTTTGGCATAAGAGAACACGCAAAGGCTGCTATATTAAACGGGTTGGCGCTTTATGGCGGGCTTAACGTTTTTGGTTCTACGTTTTTTGTGTTTTCTGATTATATGAAGTATGCTATGAGAATGTCTGCGCTTATGGAGTTGCCCGTTATGTATGTGTTAACGCACGACAGCATAGGCGTTGGGGAAGACGGCGCAACGCACCAGCCAGTAGAGCAACTTATAGGGCTTAGGGCAATACCAAATATGCACGTGTGGCGACCTTTCTCTTACAAAGAGACGGCGGCTGCGTATATAAGCACAATAGCAAGCAAAAGCCCAAGTAGCATAGTGCTAAGCCGACAAACGATAGATAATTCAGAAATTGGGAATTCAGAATTCAAAGTTAGCAATTCAGAATTCAGAATTCAGAATTCAGAATTGTTACAAGAGAATATTTTGAAGGGTGGATATGTGTTGTACGAGAGTGAAGGTTTTTTGCAAGCCCAACAGCCCGATAATACTACTAGTAATGCGAACAACTTATCGCTGACTGCTGACCGCTCATCGCTGATTATAATAGCCACAGGTTCTGAAATTCCGCTAGCGTATGAAGTGGCAAAAAAGTTTGAGGCGCAAAACGCTAAAGTAAGGCTTGTGTCTATGCCGTGTGTAGAAGTTTTTGAAGCGCAAAGCGCGAAGTACAAAGAAAGTATTTTGCCAGCGGGCGTAAGGGCAAGGGTTGCTGTAGAAGCGGCAAGTTCTTATTCGTGGCATAAATATGTAGGCTTAGATGGGCTTGTTATAGGCATCGATAGTTTTGGGCTATCCGCGCCAGCAGACAAATTGTTTAAAGTATTTGGCTTTAGTGCAGACAGCATTTTTGAAAAAGCGCTTAAGATGTATAAGGCAATTATAAAGCAAAGCAAATAAATCTAGTTGGCTTTGTTATGCAAATTGGTTGCAGTTAAGTTTTTTTTGTGGTACAATAAGATTATGTCTAGTGTAGATGAAATAATGGCGGGGGCGGACAAGCCAGTTAAGCGCCCTGTTATAAAAGTTGAGAATGTGTCTTTTTCTTATCCGAGCGATGAGAGTAATTTAGTATTGCAAGATATTAACCTAGAAGTTTTTAGGGGCGAGTTTTTGGCGCTACTTGGACATAATGGCTCTGGCAAGTCTACACTAGCAAAGTTGTTTAATGGGCTTTTAGTGCCACTTACTGGCGATATAGAAATTTTTGGGCTGAACACAGCGTACGAAGAAAACGAGTTTAAAATAAGGCGCAACATAGGGCTTGTATTTCAAAACCCAGATAACCAAATGGTTACAACAATTATAGAGGACGACGTTGCGTTTGGTCCGGAAAATGTGGGCATTCCGCGTAACGAAATCATAGAGCGTGTGCGTTGGGCGCTAGACGCTGTTGGAATGTCTGCCTACGCAAAGGGTACGCCAACACGGCTTTCCGGCGGGCAGAAACAGCGCATAGCAATAGCAGGGGTTTTGGCACTTAAGCCAAAGGTTATTGTGCTAGATGAGAGTACGGCAATGCTAGACCCACGCGGTAGGCGCGAAGTTTTGGCGGTTGCTAAAAGGCTTCAAAAAGAGGAAGGCATAACTGTGATACTAATTACTCATTTTATGGAAGAAGCGCTTATGGCTGATAGAGTTGTGGTTTTAGACAAGGGCAAGGTTTATATGCAAGGCAAGCCACTAGAAGTTTTCGAAAATGAAGAGGCGCTTAAACAAATAAAACTAGGCGCGCCACCCGTAATCAGTTTAAAAAACAGACTTAGGGAAATGGGCGCTAGCATAAACGATGTGTATACAGAAGGGGAATTAGCGAAAGAGTTAGGGAAGTTAATTTAGCCAAATTACAAATTACAAATTACAAGTTACAAATGTTTCACCTGCTCTGCAGGCAATAATTTATTTTCGAGTTGCGTGCAAGTGCAAAATGCAGGCTGTTCAAAAGTATGGCATTAAATGAGTTTAACATTTGTACATTGTACATTGTAACTTGTACATTATAAAAAATGTCTATTGTTATAAACAATTTGAATTATACTTATTCGCCGCGTACAAATTTTTCTAAAGTGGCGCTGAAAGATATCACCTTTGAGATTAAAGAGGGTGAATTTTTTGGTATTATAGGGCATACGGGAAGTGGCAAGTCTACTTTAATACAGCACTTTAACGCGCTTACGCCCGTGCAAAGTGGCGAGTTGATTGTTGCGGGAATAGACCTATCACGCCCCAAAACAAGCAAGATAGACTTTAAAAAGTTAAGGGCAACTGTGGGTATGGTTTTTCAGTATCCGGAATATCAGTTGTTTGATGCAACAGTTTTAGGTGATGTTAGTTTTGGACCAAAAAACTTAGGGCTAGAAAAAGACGAGATACTAGAGCGCGCAAAACAAGCCATCGGGCTTGTAGGGCTAGATTACGAAAGTGTTAAGGATAAGTCGCCCTTCGAGTTATCGGGCGGGCAGAAGCGGCGCGTAGCAATTGCTGGTGTTATTGCTATGAAACCGCAAATACTTGTGTTAGACGAGCCAACCGCTGGGCTAGACCCGCACGGCAAAAGAGAAATACTAGACTTAATACTAACCCTTAAAGAAAGCGTGAGCAAAACTGTAATTATGATATCGCACGATATGGATGAGATTGCGCGCCTAAGTGACAGGGTAGCAGTTTTGGCAGATGGGCAACTGCAATATCTGCTTCCGCCAAGCCAACTATTTGAGAAGTCAGACAGTTTAGAAAAAATGGGCTTAGATATACCAACAATAGCAAGGGTGGTAAAACACCTTAACGAAATGGGCAAAAATGTACCGCACGATATTTTCACAGTAGAACACGCTGTAGAATATTTTAGCAAAACAATAAAAAACAAAAACCAATAGAAAAACATTACAGAACAAAATTACAAATTACAATGTACAAATTACAAATTACAATGTACAAATGTTTCACCCATACCAAACAAAACTTTTTAACAGTCTCAATTTGCTGACTGTTAAAAAGTCAGATAATTTATGTGTATAGCATTTGTAATTTGTACATTGTGTCTTGTACACCTGCAACTTGTAAATTGAGAAGCCTATGCGTGAGATGACCTTTGGGCAGTATTATCCGGCAGAGTCGGTAATACATAAGTTAGACCCCAGACTAAAAATTGTATTAACACTTGCATACATTGTTACGATATTTTTCGTTAACAATTTTTTGGCGTTCGGCGTGGTATTTATATTTTTACTGTCCCTTGTATTTTTGTCTAGCGTGCCTATTAGAATGATTTTAAAAGCAGTCAGACCCATTATGTACATCATAATTTTTACGGCAATACTAAATTTGTTTTGGGGTGTAGACGGCACGAGAGTTTGGAACTGGTGGTTTATAACAATTTATAGAGAAGCGCTTTTTAACACGGCGCTGTTAATGTTAAGGCTAATGTTTTTAGTTATGGGACCCGCTTTGTTAACGCTTACAACAACCCCTATGGATTTGACCGATGGCATAGAGCGCTTGTTAAGCCCACTTAAAGTCGTGCGCTTTCCAGTACACGAGTTGGCGCTTGTTATGAGTATAGCGCTTAGGTTTATACCAATACTTATGGAAGAGACAGACAAAATTATTAAAGCGCAAAAGTCGCGCGGTGCTAATTTTGATAGCGGAAATATATTTAAGCGGGCGGCGGCGCTTATCCCTATACTAATACCGCTTTTTGTAAGCGCTTTTCGCCGTGCGGAAGAGTTGGCGCTTGCTATGGACAGCCGATGTTATAAGGGCGGTAAGGGCAGAACGCGAATGAAACTTTTAAAGTTTAGCCTTACAGACTTTTTGGCAGTTTTGGGCTTTATAATATTTGTGCTGTGTATTGTTGCAATAAGGGTACACTTTATGCATATAATACCGGTTCACTAGAATGTAAAGTGTAAAGTGTAGAGTGTAAAGTGATTTCACCGCTAGCGCGGGCAAGATATATTTGCAAATGTAAACAAAAGCAAGTTTACAGAAACACCAAAGCAGACTGTTCAAACGAAATAGCGTGTAATGGCAGTAACAACTTTACATTTTACAATTTACACTTTACAATAACAATATGAGAAACATAAAACTTACAATTTCATATATGGGTGCTAATTATAGTGGCTGGCAGGTGCAACCTAATGTGCCGACTGTTCAAGGTGTTTTGCAAGATGTGCTAAGCACCTTTTTTTCACAAGGGGTTAAGTTGCACGGAAGCGGTAGAACGGACGAGGGTGTACACGCGCTAGGGCAGGTTGCGCATTTTGTTTTGCATAGCAGGGATGAGGGAACAGGGAAAAGGGATGAGGGAGTGGCGAGCAGGGTTGATGGAATGAGTGGCGAGATAAAGGCAAAGCAATTTGCAGGTGTGCCGCTAGAGCGTTTACCACAAGTGGTTAACAAACTTTTGCCGATGGACATACGGCTTGTAAGTGCGGAAGAAGTTCCGCTAGATTTTCACGCAAGGTATAGCGCCAAACAAAAAACCTACACTTATACGATGTATGTATCAGATGTGGAAAGCCCGATGCTCGAGCCGTATGCAACAAAACTTAAAGGGGAAATAGACACTAATTTGGCGGTTAAAAGAATGAATGCAGGGCTTAAGTATTTGGTGGGCGAGTACGATTTTTCTGCGTTTGCAAATTTCGATAAAACAAGAGAGTTAAAAAGCGCGGTAAGAAAAATAATGAGCGCAGATGTTAAAAGGCTTACAGAGCATAAAGTGGGCGGTGTGGGGTCTGATATTATAAGGCTTAAAATTACGGGGAATGGCTTTTTGCAAAATATGGTGCGTATAATTGCTGGCACGCTTATAGGTGTAGCAGGGGGTAAACTACAGCCAAAAGATGTAGGTGATATACTAAAAAGCAAAGACAGAACGCGGGCGTCTAAAACAGCAGCAGCAAAAGGGCTATGTTTAGTTGAAGTGGTTTACTAAGTGTAAAGTGCAAAGTGTAAAGTGTAAAGTGTTTACACCGCTAGCGCGGGCAAAATTTATTTTTGCAAATTGCTTACAAGCACTAAACGCAAATTGTTCAAAAGTAAAAGCATTTAATGAGTTTAGGCACTTTACAATTTACACTCTACACTTTACACTATTGTTTGTGAGAAAAAAGGGGTGGCGCGTTAGTTGGGCTTTGTGATATAATATGGTGTGAGAATAAAGTTTTGGGAGAGTTTTAGTATGGTTGTTACGTTAGAGTTTAAGCAGGGCGGTAAATTGTTAGAGCGAAAAGAGTTTAGGGCAGATATCTCGCAACTTGTTGTGGGGCGCTCGGCTAGTATGGGCGGGGTGGTTATACCAAACGATAAAGAGCAAAGCCGAGAAGTGTCTCGCCGCCATTGTGCTTTTAAAATTGCACCACCAGAAGTTTTTGTTTACGACACAGGAAGCGCGCACGGAACATATGTAAACGGGGTAGAAATTGGTAGGCGGCCGCGCGATATGAGCGCCGAGCAGTCGTGGGAGATTGCGTGGAATATTAAAAACAACCCGGTTGCGCTTAAGTGTGGCGATGTGGTTACTTTGCCTAGTGGCATAGAAATTAGCGTAAGTGTAGACTCGGCGGGGGGTGAGACCCAGCCTAATTTAGTAAACGTGTGTATACATTGCGCTAAAAGGTTTGCGCCCGACGGAATTCCGTATAAAATTAAGTTTTGCTACAGTTGTATGTACGACGAGGCGGTTGCAAAAATATATTGGGGAAGTGAGGCTAACAAAGTAGAGTTTACGCCAAGTTTGCCGGCGGGCTATAAACTTGTAAAAGAGTTAGGGCGCGGTAGGCGCGGAACAAGCATTACGCATTTGGTCGAGAATATAAAAACGGGCGAGCAAAAAGTTTTAAAGCAAATCATACCTAGCGGAAGCGGAAAAGACACCCTTATAAAAGACTTGTTTGTAAGAGAGATTTACACAACAGACGCGCTAAGCAAAAGTTTAGAAAAACGCGTTAAAGACAACGGAAACTCTAACATAGTAAAAATGTTGGGTGACGGCGTTTTACCAAATGGCAACGATTATATGTTTTTAGAGTATTGTAGTGGCGGAACTTTGCATAACTATTTAAACGAGCAGTTTTTTAAAAAGGGCAAGGTGGTAGATGTTAAAACGGCGCTACATATAACAAACCAAATATTAGATGCGCTAGAGTTTATACACACGGCAGACGCGGTGGGCGTTTACAGAAATAATAGGCAATTTTCGGTTAAGGGCTTGGTGCATAGAAACATAAAGCCTAGTAGCATATTTTTAGATGCGCAAAATAATATTAAAGTGGGCGGTTTTTCTTTAACAAAGTCGTACGAGTTAGACGCGCGCAAAGCGGGTTTTACAAGCGTGGGTGTTAGGGAAGGGGCTTTTAGTTTTATACCGCTTGTGCAGTTTCAAGCGTACGACATATCTAAACCGCAAGTAGATGTGTGGGCGGCTGTGGCTGTGCTTTATTATATGCTGACGGGTTTTGCGCCCAGAAAACCCTCGGCTAACCCGAACGTAGAAGAGAGCAATATGCGAGAGGCGGCAAAAACAATTAATATTAGGCAGTTAAACGAGTCTATCCCAGAGCCTTTAGCAAACCTAATAGACAAAGCGTTAGATGATAGTGTTGCGGACGCTAATATGCCGGGCAAGAGAGTGCCAAAGTATACGCTAGAGTTTAGCGATGTGGGCAGTTTTAGAACGCTGTTAAATTACACGATTAATAATTTGTAAGGTGGTGCATATGGTTAAGGCGGAAGTTAAAAAGGTAGATAATTTTAATTTTACTTTTGCGGTGGGCAAACAAGTAGATATAGGTCGGGTTAGAAAGTCTAACCAAGATAGGCTTATTGTGGCGGACACGATAGGCTTTTTTGGCGTTAGCGATGGTATGGGCGGGCTAGGATATGGCGAGATGGCGGCAGAGATTGTTGCAGCAAATCTGCCACATCAAGTAAAAGAGAGTATAGGCAAACTTGCAAGCCAGTCGTTCGACCTACAAGCCTATAAAACAATGCTTCAAGCACAAATAGAACACGTAAACGAGCATTTGTATACGCAGTATAATAAGGGTGGCAAGGCGGATTACGGCGCGACTGTTACTTGCGCTTTGCTAGTAGATGACTATGCGATTTTTGGCAATTTGGGGGATAGCAGGGCATATATCTTAAGGCGCGGGGAGAGCCTTAGGCAAATAACGGAAGACCACAGCGTTGCGGGTATGCTTGTTAAATACGGCGAGATTACAAAAGAAGAGGCTATGCACCACCCCGCAAGCGCACAGCTTACGCGCTTTATGGGCATTGCACCGCCCCCCAAGGTAGATATATTTGCCGAGAAATTGCAAAGTGGCGATATAATAATACTTTGTACAGACGGCGTAAATGGTATGGTTACAGATAGCGAGATAGAAAGCGCGGTTATAAAAGTTATGGAAATAAGCGGTTGCCCGGGGGAAGTTGCAAAAGCACTTATTGCCATATCAAACAGAGCGGGTGGCAGAGATAATATAGGGGCAGTAGTTGTGAGTGTAAAGTGTAAAGTGTAGAGTGTAAAGTGATTTCACCCGCTAGCGCGGGAAATATTTACTTTTGCAAATGTAAACAAAAGCAAATTTTATAAAAACACCAAAGCAGACTGTTCAAATGAAATAGCGTGTAATGGGTCGTAACCACTCTACACTTTACATTTTACACTTTACAATAATTTTTCGGAGAAAACATATGTCTAAAGTAGAAGGCAAAATAGAAACTAAAGCAAAAAGCAAAGCAAAAAGTAAAATAGAGCATAGCCCTTCGTACAAACTGTCGGCTAGTTCGCATAACTTGATTTTAGATTTAAAAGGCAGAATGTGGGCTTTTGGTGGGGAAGATTACGAGGATATCGGGTTTTATTATGCAGGGCTTAAGCCAAAGCATTTGTATAAAGAGTGGCAGTTTAAAGATGTGGCTGCTGGGGTTATTCACGACTTGGCAATAAGCACAGATGGCAGGCTATGGGCGTTTGATAAAGAGAGCGCTAGTGGGGGTTTGTTAGTGCAGGTTTTAAAGGGCGAGAAGTTTATGTCAGTTAGCACAAATTCTGGCAGAACGCTTGCCATTAGGGCAGACGGAAGTTTGCTTGCGTTTGGCTATAAATTTGGTGCTACAGAAAAAGGCATAACTACTTTTAACACGCTTATGGAAAATGTAAGCGCGCGTATTGTCAACATTAAAGGTAGCAAAAATTTTAGCAAAATTTCTGTTGGCACAAGCAGAAGTTTAGTGCTGGATAGTAGGGGAAATTTGTTTACGTGGGAACACCCCGGAGAAGCGTACGACGACGAAGATGACGAAGGGAAGCCACTTGCTTTAAAAATTGTACCACAAACTATAAAGGGCTTAAAGTTTAAAGAAATTTCTGCGGGGGCGGCTCATTGTTTGGCTATAGACAAGGGCGGTAATTTGTGGGCATTTGGTAAAAATAGATATGGCGAGTTAGGTAACGGCACGAGCGTAGGCTCTGAGATACCCATTTTAGTGCAAAAAGGGGTTAAGTTTAAAAAGGTTTCTGCCGGGCGCGTACATAGTTTGGCGATAGATATATCGGGCAACGTTTGGGCATTTGGGTATAACAGTAGTGGTCAGATTGGCGACGGCACGAAAGACAACAATAGGCTACTGCCACTAAAAGTTACAGACAAACAAAACTTTGTGGAAGTTGTAGCCTCTAATGACGAATTTTTGTGGAAAACAGACACTTACAGTTTGGCAGTAGAGAGTGATGGCAGTTTGTGGGGCTGGGGTAGCAACACGTGCGGTCAGTTGGGGCTAGGCAAAAGAACTAACATAAGTAACAACAGGCTAGTGCCAACGCTTATAAAAGTGCTTAGCGATGAGTGAGTGCGTGCTATGATGTATGAAATTTCTTGCTGAGTGCCTTCGCAGTTTTCGCTAGTTTTGTAGTTAGGGCTTGCGGGCGTAGTCACAATGCCGAAATTTCATACATCATAGCGCTGAGAAAAAAACAACTCTAACCGCTTTTGCCCTTTGAATTTGCGCGTGTGAGAAAAAAGGGTACGCGTTTTTGCTGAAAATATGATATAATATATGCAGTAAGAATTTTGCGTGATGTGTCAATTGTAATTTGTACATTGTAATTTGTAATTTGTACATCGTAATTTGGGGGTGAGAGTATGTCTTTTATACAAGCGGTTGCTAAAAAAGATGAGATGGGCAGGTATGCGCTTATAAGCGAGTTTGCTATTCAGATTAAGTCGGGGGCTAGTATTGCTATACCCTCGGGTTTTAAGGCGGTTATAAAAGAGAATGGCGCTAAAGTGAAAGATGCGCGTGGCGAGACAAAAATATTTGATGGGGGCGAGCGCTATAAAATAGGTGATAGCCCAAAGGGTTTGAAAAAAATTTTTGGCGGAAAGGCGATTGAGTGCCGGGTTTATTTGGTTAAGGTGGGCAGCCCTACAAAGTGGGCGTGGGGAATTACAGACCTACATTTTGAAGACCAAAAGTTAGGTTTGCCGATGAGAGTTGGTGCGAATGGCGAGTTTGAGTTTAAAATTGTAAATGTAGAAAGGGCGCTAGATAAGTTAGATGGATACGCGGGGGCGGTTACAGAGCGTAGCGTTTACGAGAGACTAAAAAGTGAGATTACCGAAGCGGCGTATGTGGCGTGCGCTAGTGTGCTTGCTTCTAACAGCAGGTTTAAACTAGATAGTAAACGGCTTGAGATGAAAGAGATTGTGATAAGTGAGATTAGCGGTAAGTTTAAAGATTTTGGGCTGTCGCTTATTGGCTTTACAACTGCGGGCTTTACAGAGCCGAATATCTCGGGTGAGAATTTAAAAAGGGTAGAAGAGATTGCGCTAGAGAGGCTAGAGTATACTCAGCTTAAAGATATGTTCGATAATATGGCAAAAGCCGAACTAGAAAAAGGAAAGTTTTTGGCAGATATTTTGAAGGGCGTTTGATATATAAAATTTTTGCCGGTTGTTTGCCTATGGCAATCCAAAGGTCAAAAATTTTATATATCGCACGCTAGGGCTGGGCTTTGTCCTAGCGGACGGCAAGATAAATATCAAGTAGTTGATTTTAAGGAGCAAGTAATGACAAAAAAAGAGATTGTTAAAATAATTGAGACGGCGGCAGATAATATTCGCGACTTTAAAACACGACAAAGGATAGAGCGGTTAGCAGAAGACTTACAGTATAAAACAATAAGCGCGAGTGAAAAAGAAATGGCTTTGGTGGCTACGGCTTTGCAAAGTTGGGTAAGTAATTTGCGAAGTGCGCTTTTGAAGTTAGAAAATACAGAGTGTGATAGCGCAAAAGAAAAGCGCCTAGAAAATGTGAATATGGCGATTAAAGAAATAGAGCGAATAATAAATAGTATAGAATAAAAGCGTAAGGCATTCGTTTACGTATGTAAGGTTTACGGGCGCTGATTAAAAATAAGGGCGTAACGCTTTCGTTTACGTACACGAAAAATAGGAGAAAGTTATGTTTTGGAGAAAAAACAAAAATAAAAAGAATGATGAGCAGTTTAGTAAAGCAGAAAACTTGCAAAATCAAGCGCAGTTAGAATTTGCGCTTAATGAAGAAGAGGCTAGCATACTAGAGTATCAAAGCCAGTTAAACGCTAATATCAAAAAGTATAACGACACGACCGACCAACTACAAAAAAAGAGACTAGCGTCTGTTGGGCAGGGGCTGCTTGGTAAATTAAAAGAAGCGACATCTATGTGGGAGATGACCTTTAAGGCTTACGAGAATGCGCAAAAAATTGCGGGCTTTATTGTGGCGCGCGACAAAACAAACCACTTAAAAAGTTTTTCGGCGCTAAATGTAAAAATGGTAGAGCAGTTTACTCAGCAAGTTAGTTTAATGACAAAAGAGTTTGCGGGCGTTATAGACCAAGTGGGTGAAATATTAGATGCGGCGGCGGGCGAGCGACACTATGTAGCGGGCAGTAATACAGCAGAGTACGAAGCGTTGGCTACGGATATTGCCGCAAAGGGTGATGCCAAAGAATTTGGCGATATGGGGCAAGACAGTAGCCTAAGCGAGTTTGAGTTACTAGCAAAGCGCGCAAAGGAAGAAGAAAAAAGATAGGGGGTGATATGTATGCCGATTTTTAATAGAAAGAAAAAGTTAGAAAGGGAAGCCAAAGCGCGCGAGGCGGCGGCTTTAGAAAAAGAGCGTAAGGCGCTAGAGCAAAGAATGCTTGTAAAGCGCACGCTTAGCAATATGAACAAATTTGTGTTGTCTTTAGAGCCTAAAAAAACCGAGTTTATAGAAAAGGCGCGCGTGGCACAACTTAGAAGTTCTACAGCGGAATTTAACCTTGCAAAACTTGGGCTAAAGGCTGTTGTATCTCAGCAACGGCGTGCAGAGGCTATGATTTTAAATTTTCAGATAACATCGCAACTTAAAGACTTAACAAAAATGACGGGCGAGTTTTTGGCGGGGCTGTCTATTTTAAGTAATGAAATGGCTCAGATAGCAGATAACTCTGATTTTGCCAAAACAGCAAAAGAGTTTAACGAGGCTATGCTGAAAGTAGAGGGGCATTCTGAGAAAATGGAAAGTTTTTTAGAGCATACGATGGGTGCGTTTGAGGGCATTGCGGATATGGGAAGCGACATTACAGATGCAGAAATAGACAAGATTTTGGGCGCACATTCTGTAGATGCGCAAAAGTCTGCCGATGTAGAGATAGATTTAAAGTTGAAAGACTTAGAGCGTAGGCTAAAAGAATAATGGGGTGTGGGCGCTTTGGCATATGATTTTTTCGCGGTTGTTTGCGCTTCGCGCAAGCCAAAGGCTCAAAAATTCATATGTCAAGCGCCTGCGTCTCACCACAACTTAGTACTTTTATGGGGAAACTGGGGGATTGTGTTTAGTGGAAATCTGAACTCTACATTCGGGGCTTTCAACTCAAGAAAAGGAGAATATGGGTATGAATAACAATGCTTTGCTTTATGATGCGTTTAATTTGTATTATAGCGAGGGGGTCAAGGCTAAGGACAAGGGGGATTTTGGGGTTGCTAGGCGTAAGTTGCTTAGGGCGGCAGAGGCGCTTTATGGGCTTGCTAAGGGGGCTATGGGCGAGTTGAAGTGTGCTATGGTGGCTCGGGCAGATAGGTTGGTTAGCCTTGCAGATAATATGGATAAAAGCGGCGGGACAAAACTTTTGCAAGGTAGGGATAATGGTGGTAATAGTGGTAGTGGTGATAGTGGCTTTGGCGGGGGTCAGGCAGGACAAGGAAGTTTTGGCAAATCGGGACAAGGTAGCGGGTCAAAAGAGAGAAACAGCGTGCGTGGTGAGGGCGACACAAGCACCGATTTTCAGCCGTCCGCAATACCTAACTTGAAGTTTTCTGATGTTGCGGGGCTAGATGAAGTTAAAGAAGCCGTGAATACGCGCATTATTCTTCCGCGTAAATATCCAGAAGTTTACAAGATGTTCGATAAAAAGGTTGGGGGCGGGATACTGCTTTACGGCGCGCCGGGAACTGGTAAATCTATGATTGCAAAAGCAATTGCTAACGAGGTGGGCGCTGTGTTTTTTGAAGTTAAGTGTAGCGACATTATGAGCAAGTGGTTTGGCGAGGCAGAAAAGAACATAAAAAACCTTTTTGATACGGCGCGCTCGGCGGGCAGGGCAGTAATATTTTTTGATGAGTTTGAGGCTATCGGGGCGCGGCGCGGGGGTGGCTCTAGTGTTATGGCAAGAATTATCCCAGAACTTTTGGCACAAATTCAGGGCTTTGCAGAGAGTGACAGTACGCTTTTACTTATAGCGGCAACTAACAGACCATACGACTTGGACACAGCGTTTTTACGCCCCGGCAGGTTTAACGAGTTGCTTTACGTACCGCTTCCGGACGCGGCGGCTAGAATGTGGATAATAGAAAATGCTTTTAAAAATCAGGTGTTGTCGGGTGATGTTAGCATAAATGAGATGGTCGTGCATACAGAGGGTTTTAACGGCGCAGATGTTGTAGAGTTTTGCGAAAGGGTAAAGGGCGGCGCGATGAAAAGAGTTATACAACTGCTAGAGGCGGGGCAAACAATTTTAGACTCAGACAAAGTTATAACGAATCGCGATGTAGACGGTGCCAAAGCAAAAGTTAAAAGTTCTGTAGCAAAAAGCGATATAGACAAACTTGAGAAGTTTAAGTTAAACATAAATAAAATATAGCAAATTACAAATTACAATGTACAAACTGTAAATTACAATGTACAAATTACAATGTACAAATGTTTCACTCATTAAATGCTTTTACTTTGAAACAGTTTGATGTTGCTTTCTCGTGAAAATTTAATCGCTTACATTTTGCAAACTAAACACTGCCCGCGCTAGCGGTGAAACATTTGGTTGCTTCGCAAGGTTGTAGCATAGTGTTTAGTCTACCCTTGCATTATAGTACTAGTTTTAAGTTTAAGAAAACTTGCGCTTTTTCAACCAATTCAAC